>JABFRB010000023.1 GCA_013141385.1 Bacteroidales bacterium
GGTGGGGGCGTGGTTTGGGTGGAGGGGGAAGTGAAAAGTGAAAAGTGAAAAGAGAAAAGAGAAAAGTGGAAAGGGACAAGTGGCAAGTGGCAAGTGGGAAGTCCGAAGACGGAAGTTGAGAGTAAGAAGCAAGTAACCAGCAACCAATAATTACTTAGAGTCTGTCTTTAAGGTGATACTTTGATTTAAGAACAAGGATCAACGATTTATGATTGCCTTTGGCGAACTCACAAAAAACGTTCGGTTTCTGATGTTTGCCAAATCAGCTTGTTTTCCGAAATCTTCTAAAATCAAAATTCGTTAATCGTTGTTCATTATTCTCTTTTTTTTCCATAAATAGCAACTTAAATTAAGTAACGATGAGCATCTACCAAAAGCCCACAGGTTCCTACATCAGCTATTTCAGCAATATGGTTAAGCAAAGGGGTGGGATAAATCTGGCGCAGGGGATTCCGGGGTTTAATCCGCCTGGCGAGCTTATCAATGCATTAAAGGGTTGTGCTGATCTGAATGTTCATCAGTATGCACCAGGAATGGGGAATTTAAAACTGATTGAACGGATTGCAACCGAATATCGGGTTAAGCCTGAGAATCTACTTATTGTTCAGGGGGCAACCGAGGCGTTATCGTTGGTATATACTTATATCAACAGGAAATTGAATGGAGATTTTGCAGTACTATCGTTCGAACCAGCGTATGAGAGCTACCTACAACTACCAAAAATCTTTGGGCAAAAGTTTATACACTACCCATTAAACAGCAATTATACGTTCGATTACGATGATCTTTACCTAGCAGTAAAGCAAAAGGGTGTTAAGCTTATCTTCCTTAGCTCGCCCGGAAATCCTTTCGGGAAGATATGGAGCAGGAGCGAGGTTGATAGTTTGATTTCCATATCGAACCAACTGGGCGTGTACATCGTATTCGATGCCGTTTATGAGCAGCTGTACTTTAACGAATCGCCCTACATTCCTATTGATCAACTATCTCCTAATCTATTTATTGTAAACAGCTTTTCCAAGATGCTTTGCATTACCGGGTGGCGAATTGGTTATCTTATTTCGCACGAAAGCCACATGGAGGGAATAAAATCTATCCACGATTATATTGGGCTTTGCGCACCATCGTTGCTGCAATATGCTTTGGTGGAGTATCTTGGGAAGAGCAATTTTGCGAAGGAGTTTACAACCTCTTTCCGTGAGAATGTGAAACGATCATTCAATATCCTTGTTAAAACTCTAACGGAGTTTGGATTCGAGATTCCTCCAATCCAAGGCGGTTGCTTTGTGTGGGCTAAACTACCGAATGGGTGGGCGGATGGTTTCGAATTCGCATCGAGGCTTTACGATGAGCAATCGGTAGCCGTTATCCCAGGGGAACATTTTAGCGAAGGAAAGTCGGATTGGATTCGCTTTAACGTTGCACGACCCGAGGAGGATATTGTTACGGCGTGTGAGAGAATTAGGGTGTTTATGGATAAAGAGATTGAACGCTAAGACGCGATGGCGCAAAGAGGATAGATGGGGAACACAGTTATATAAAGATTATTCGGTAACATTACGAAACTCTGTCAGGGTTTCGAACCCTGACAGAGTTAAACAAAAGAGGTCGCTTAAAAAACTTTGTGGAACTTTGTGATATCCTTTGTGTCACTTTGTGTTTAGCTTTACCACAAAGTATCACAAAGAAAAAATAAGTACCACAAAGGAAAAGGGACAAATTACATATATATGATTCTATTTGGGTTGATATTGATTGTTTCCATCGCATACATCGGGCTGATAATATCCTTTATCGTTGGTCTGAACAGGGTGCTTGTACAACCATCCGCCGATAATGAATCGGGAATGCCCATAAGCGTTATAGTTGCGTTTAAGGATGAGGCAGTGAATCTTCCAACCCTGCTTGAGGCAATGGCTGATCAATCCTTCCCAAAGGATAAGTTTGAGCTGATATTGGTTAACGACCATTCATCCGATAACTCAATACCCATTGCAGAGCGATACTGCTTATCGAATATCAACTTTAAATTGATAAATCTACCCGAAAACAGAACAGGCAAAAAGGCTGCAATTGCCTACGGCATCGATTCTGCCCTTTACCCGCTAATTGCCCTAACCGATGCCGATTGTTTGCCTCCCAAACGATGGCTTAAAGCAGTTTCATCCGAAGCCAGCAAGGGAGCATCCCTAATGATAGGCCCTGTAACTATGGAACCCCTGAATGGTATTGCAGGAAAGTTTCAAGCCCTTGAGTATGCAAGCCAGATGGCATCCGCAGCGGGATCGTGTGGCATTGGTCACCCGGTAATTGCCAGCTCGGCAAACCTTGCATTTAGGAACGATATTCTAAAGGTATCGGAAGCTACCTTAAACCCAAGGGTTACCTCGGGCGATGATATGTTCCTGTTGCATCATGCTAAACGATTACCGGGGGCTAAAATCTCATTTATGGGGGTTAAGGATGCTATAGTAAAAACATCAACCCTAAAATCGCTATCAAAGGCTTTAGATCAGCGTAAACGGTGGGCTTCAAAATCAATCTACTATACCGATAGGGATACAATTATTACGGGTTTCGTAGTTCTTCTTTTCAGCATCGCACTAATCGGGCTGCTTATAGCATCGTTTATTAGAATTGAGAATCTTTTTTATCTCCTTTTGCTGATAACGATAAAGTCCATTGTCGATTTTATTCTGCTCCGCCGATATCTTAGCTTTGTTAATGCGAAAGAACTCATAAAGGTTTTTTTACCTTTACAGCTGATATACCCAATGTATATCGCCTACTCATTTTTTGTTAGCCTTTTTACTAAAATACTGTGGAAAGAACGGTTGATAACAGGAGTTCGATATGATAAATCACATTAACAAAATAATAAACAGATATTTATAAATACAATAATAATGGATGGAATGATGGAATGATGGAATAATGGATAACAAGAGGTTAGATTTTTGCTTGCATCTTGCATTTTTCCAATATTCCAATATTCCATTGATTCAAATAAAATAGGTATAATGGAGAATATTCATACAATTTAATTTTGTACGCAGAACAATATGCCATTTTTTCACCGAAATCGAACTAGTAATTCAAGGGAAGGATCGCCCTGGCGAATTGCAATGCGTAAACTTTTTTCCGATTGGCTTGCCGTTGCTGCCCTAATTTTTATTGGCGTGTGCGCTTTAGCCGCAACGTTAGGATATCTGATTGTTCCCGATTCAACACCCTACGCAAATCAACAACATCTTGAGATAGCAACCCGTAACCCGGGGTTAAAAGTTACCATGGTTCTGGTTCGTAAGCCCGATGGGGTAAGGGAAAAGGGTATTTTGAGCAAAATGCTATTCGGGCAGGACGAGGATTATAGGGAGATACCAGTTAACAGCTGGCGTTTCGAGGATGATAGGCTGATTGTAGAAGAGTTTAATGATATCGAAAAGCAGCAGAGTATTTTTACAGAGTATAGCATCGCCTGTATTGTTTACCCAATCTCAAGGAACGAAAAACTGAAAAAGGTTGGGGAGACTATAACCTTTAAAACCGTTGATGGTAGGTCGATTTCATCTACCATTAATGAGCTAAGATCCCAAATAGTCAAGAATCAGATTAAAACCCGCCGATTTATCCTTGGTACGGATCGATTTGGACGCGATTTGTTCAGTCGATTGATAATTGGGTCAAGAGTATCGCTATCCGTTGGTTTCATAGCGGTAGCAATATCGCTAATAATAGGAATCTTTCTGGGCGCAATGGCTGGATTCTTCCGTGGTTGGCTCGATGATTTTATAATGTGGTTCGTTAACGTGGTATGGTCTGTTCCCACGCTTCTTATGGTAATTGCCCTTACAATGGTTATTGGCAAAGGATTTTGGCAGATATTCATTGCCGTTGGCCTAACCATGTGGGTTGATGTGGCAAGGGTTGTACGTGGGCAGGTGCTTAGCATCCGCGAAAAGGAATACGTTGAAGCCGCAAAGGTGCTTGGATTTAGCCAGATGAGAATAATATTTGGTCACATTGTCCCTAACCTACTAAGCCCCGTGATAATAATATCAGCAGGGAACTTTGCCACAGCCATTCTGCTCGAAGCGGGACTTAGCTTCCTAGGTGTTGGCGTTCAACCTCCAATCCCCTCGTGGGGAACAATGATAAAGGATCATTACGGCTACATAATTATGGACAAAGCCTACCTAGCCATAATTCCCGGCATGGCAATAATGTTTCTGGTACTCGCCTTCAACCTCCTTGGCAATGGACTACAGGATGCCCTCGACCCCAAAAGCCTTGAAAGCAAAGGGTGAAAGGGGATATTAAGCGTTACCGATATTTAAGGCAGAACTCATACTAATTTAGAAAAGTTATTGTAGGTTGTCATCCTGAGCGAAGCGAAGGATCTAATTATCGCTTGTCCACACACAGCAACATCATTTTGATTTACGAATATCGATTAACGAATAACGATTTTAGAAGATAAAGAATGCAAAGCACAAGCATTTTTGCCCACAGGTAATGATTATTACCTTAACTTCTGAAATCAACATTCGTTGTTCCTTGTTCTTAAATCCTTTTTTACAATACCAAGCCATTTTACAACCTAGCAGAACGATTTTCCTATGTAGAAAAGTGACTTTTCCATGTAGGAAAACGATAAAACAACATGGAAAAACGACAAAACAATGTAGAAAAGTCATTCGGGAATGTAGGAAAGTGACTTTCCAATGTAGAAAAGTGACTTTTCCATTTAGAAAAACGATAAAACAATGTAGGAAAGTCGTTCGGGAATGTAGGGAAGTGACTTTTCCATGTAGAAAAGTGATAAAACAATGTAGGAAAGTCATTCGGGAATGTAGGAAAGTGACTTTCCTATGTAGAAAAGTGACTTGGGAATGTAGTAAAGTGACTTTTCCATGTAGGAAAACGATAAAACAACATAGAAAAATGGTAAAAGAATGTAGGTTAAGGGTCTATTCAACGAACTGTGTTAGGTGGGGTAATTATTGGATATTCATTCTATTAACACGCTCTAAAAAAATCAAATTTTCTTTTGAGAGTTTATAATTTTGGGTAACTTTGATAGGGATTACAGAAGGTTTATATATACAGTTTAGTTTCATGTATGAGTATACTTTCGGTAAATATTAATAAGTTGGCAGCAAGGCAAATAAAAAACACATATGGAATATATTAATTCGCTTTATTATACTTTTAGCACCATTGCTCAAGTTCTTTCAGGATTTATAGCGTTGAGTGGTGTTTTTATTTTATTCAAAATACAGGACTTATGTAAGATGCAGTTGATACAAGCACAACAATTTTATAATTATATGAGTGGTTCTGGTTTGACAGAGAGTTCATTTTATGGTTGTCCTAGTATTGCGGCAGATCTGAAAACATTAAGATTGGCAGAGTCAACGGCTGGGATGCTTGATGAGATAGTATATATTTTAAATGACGAACAAGTTAAAAAAATCCATCAATACAAAAGTCTTCAACGCTGGAAGACAATTATTGAAAAAATAGATATTCTAAAAAATAAAATAAAAATATTATCAATAACATCCATTATCATAGGTGTTCTAACAATAATATATTCGATTATAATATTAAGTATAACTCACTTGATAAATAAGTCCGATTTTCAGATAATTATTATGGTTGGAATTTCATTCGCAGGCTTATCAATTTTAATAATGGCTTATTGTATTATATTATCTTTTATTGAGACAAGAATATTTAAAAAGAAATAAGTAATTAAGATTAAGAAAAGTAAAACAAACTAATAATATTAAAATAAAGCTGATCACCAATAAACTATAGCAAAATGAGGGGTGCAGAAGGTTTCGATCGGTTATTCTTGCATTAGTTTTTCATCGAGGGATACAGACACAACTTCACAATCCCGTCCTTTTGCTACAGGAGACCGTTAGTTTTCATTGAATAAAAACTTGACAAGATGGATGATTATAAGAACCCCAAAGAGGGGAAAACATATATTAGTCCGAGCTTAAAAGCTTTTGGAGATTCAAATAGAAAAGTTAGAATAGCATCAAAAGTGATTGATTCGCCCGATTCATATGCATTTGGAATAATAAAAGATGAGATTGTACTTAGACATAAGGAAAATGCAAAATCATATATAAGTGCGAAATTCATTGAAGATAATAGAAGGGTTTTTGTATTGAATATTCAAGGATTTACAGTGGCAACCAACAAACCTCACAATGCTAGTTTTGCCTTTGTTGGAGAAGAAATCGAAACCCTAATTGAGTTTATAAAAAATATTCAATCAGTAAAGTTAGAAAGTAATGGCCCCATCAATATAACAGATGAAGAATTAAAAAAATTGATTATTTCAGATAATCAAGCGAGAAGTTTATTACATGAGAATCAAGAAATTTTTGCTCAATTATTAAAATCCGAAATTACGAAAGAAGATATTATTGCGGTTGGATACCGTAAAAAGCAACTTGGTTATTATCGTAAACTTATGTCAGATAAAATATATTTTGAAGAAGTTAAGACAAAAACTAATTGTACAAATGAATCTCTTTGGCAAAAATTCTTTGAGAAGAATAAATGGGTATTTGGATATGGTCTTGGTTATATTTTCTTATCAAGTCTAGATGATAAAAAACTTGAACAAATTGTTCAAGGTCATAATGTAAATAGTTATGGTAAGCGAGTTGATGCATTAATGAAAACAAATGGAATTATTTCCAATTTGTGTTTTATTGAAATCAAGACAAATACAACTCCATTACTCGATAGTAAACCATATCGTTCTGGATGCTGGGCTCCTTCACAGGAATTGACTGGAGCGGTTGCTCAAATTCAAGGAACAGTTGCTTCAGCAGTTGAAACATTATCAAATAAAGTAATTCTTGAAGATCATGAAGGAAATCCAACAGGTGAGGAGGTTTTTAATTATCAACCAAAATCCTATTTGGTAATTGGCAATTTGGACGAGTTTTCAAACGAACATGGAATTAATAAGAATAAATATCGCTCTTTTGAACTTTACAGAAAGAACACATCAAACCCAGAGATAATTACATTCGATGAACTTTATGAAAGAGCAAAATTTATTGTACATAGTAACGAAAGTTAACATTACATAGTTGTCCATTTGCCCCCGCTAGGCGAAGTCTGCGACTTCGTCTTAACTAAATAGCGGTCTCTGACCGCACCAATTCAAAAAATAATTATTTTGTTTATCTTATATTACTTTCAGACAAACTCACAAAACTTGCTTCGGTGCTTTTTATTGGGAGTAATCCAATTTTGGGCATTCATGTTTTTTGGTAATTTTGTTAGGGGAATGGGGGTCAGGCGTTATTAAATTAAGTGTTAGTGTATGATTACGAAAATCTATATATCTAGGAAACTCGAATCTCTTGTCTCTAAATCTGCAATTAAAGCAGAAGACAAAGTTCATGATAATCCTTTAGGAAAATGGAATGCGACAATTTTTTACGTGAGTCACAAGAAGTGTCTAATGATTACAAATAATAATGCCATATACACTGTAATTCTTGACAGAATTAAAACTTCGGACTTTTCAGACTTATCTAAAATTTTCGCAGAAACACTCTTTGAGCAATTATTAGCTGACGACATAAAAATTGATAAGTCAATTTTATTAAGCATGATTGGAAAGGTTGAACTTTTTGAAACAGACAATGATAAATCAGTAATTGGAATTCAGAATAGTGTACTTCCATATGTTGAAGATTGGAAATATGAATTTGGACATATTGACAATTGGCCTTTTCGTGAAATAAATAGACGAATCAATGAAATTCCATATAAACAAATTGAATGGCTTCTCCCAAAAGAGAAAATGAAATTAGAACTAAACTTAAAGAGTGTTTAAGTCAACTGTGATGGATAAAGCAGGTAAGTATGTTTAACTTGGGATAGATGTTCGGCTCTTCACACCTCTGCACATTATAGATTACTTTCAGCAAACTTTCCGTGTATGTTAGGTTAGTAAAGCGTATCTACATCGTAACTAACCTTACGAATCCTCGTAGGGATTTAGGAAGTTAACTTAGCTCATCACTAAAATTGTTATCTTTGAAATAAAAATCGAACAATGAGAATTGTTGAAGAGAAATATTTTAATCAGTACAATGATTTAGCTGGGAATCAAATCGACAAATTTATAGTGTCATTTGATTATGCCGAAAAGAGTACTGATTTAGGATACAAGACACAGACTTCAGCGGTATACTCATCGAATATTGAGGGAAACAGCATTGACTTGAATTCTTTCATGAATTACAAACTCTCACAGGAGAAGTTTAAGCCTCAAAAAGAGATACAAGAAATTGAGAATTTAATTTCTGCTTACGAATTTGCACAATCAAATGATTTGAATGAAAAGAATTTCTTGCATTGTCACAAGATACTATCTAAAACATTGGTGATTAAAAGTAAGCAAGGGAAATATCGCAATGATAAGGTAGGTGTATTCGGGCAATCGGGATTAGTTTACCTAGCAATTGAACCTGAATTCGTTAAAGAGGCTATGACCGAATTCTTCAACGATCTAGACATCCTAATAAAAGCGGATTTATCAAAACCTAAGGTATTTTACTTCGCTTCAATGATTCATCTTAAGTTTGCCCATATTCATCCATTTAGAGATGGTAATGGTCGTGCCGCTAGATTGCTAGAAAAATGGTTTATTACAGAGAAATTAGGAAGGGATTTTTGGAAATTATCTTCTGAAAAATATTATAGGGAGCATCAAATGGAATATTATAATAATATCAATTTGGGAGTGAATTATTATACATTGAATTATGATAAGTGTATACCATTCCTAATAATGCTTCCTAAGTCAATAGAAAACAAGTAAAGCACGTTACCAAATAGATATGCTTTTTGTAGTATATAGTGTCTAACAGAAACCCCGATAGTTCGGATTTGCAATCGAGTTAAAGATAAAGCCCCGTACCAAAAAATAAAAATTTCAAACTCAAACAATCAAGTTTCATTCATCATTTCTTTCCCTAATTCTTATTTATGGTTTAATTTCCGAGCATAATGCTGTTTTGGTACAGGAATGTTGAATAAATTACTTTATTTTATAAAAAAGGCAATTAAAAAATAGCAATATGCTGTTATTAAATTATTAATGTTAGAATACAATAGTTTATGTGTATTTGATTACATACATTTGAGTATAAATTTTTGATAATTATGGGAGGTCAAATTCAAATTAAACCAATTGAAACAGTTGAAGGAGAATTTTTTAAACTTATTCTTTCATCAAACCCATCAACTGGAAACTTATGGAAGATAAAGGAATTCGATAGCGCTTTATTGAGTTTCATTAAAAATGAATTTATAGAAACACACCCTGAATCTGAAGGTTCTCCGGGTACAGAAGTATACACCTTTAAAGCCCTAAAAAAAGGTAATACAACTATACACATGACCCATGAAAGATTTGGAAGTGAAAATGGTTTGATAGAATATTTTAAAGTAATTATTAATTAAAAAACAGAAAAATTATGGCAACTGAAGAAGAAAGAAGTAGCAATGGCGGTATGACAACTAATGAGGAAAAAGCCCACAAAGAAATTCATAAAAACATGAAAGACCAAGAGTTGCAGGATCTTCGTGATCGCATAGTAAAAAATACAGCAGAAGGCAAAACAAGTGAATTTGCGCAAAAGGAAGAACAATTAATTCGAGAAGAATTGAGCAAAAGACCTGGGAGAACGACTAAAACTGATTCAAGTAATTAAAATTAATACTAGTGCGATCGATAGAATACATTGAAACTAAAGTAAGAATGTAGCCTTGAGATCCAGACCGTTTAATAAAATTAACGGTTTAGTTAACAGAATTAAAATAAAATGGACTGACATACTTAATTGAATGTTAGTCCATTTTTTTAAGTCTTGGTTTTGCATATATATTAATGGTCATGCTGCTAGATTGCTAGAAAAAAGGTTTATTACAGAGAAATTAGTGTAGGATTTTTGGAAACTATCTTCTGAAAAATATTATAGGGAGCATCAAATGGAATATTATAATAATATCAATTTGGGAGTGAATTATTATACATTGAATTATAATAAGTGTATACCAATCCTAATAATGCTTTCAAAGTTAATAAAAAACAAGTAAAGCACGTTACACATTTACTTTTTGGTTGGATTATAACTGCCCGTATTTTCATTCTTTATTATCGAATAACCTTGTGAAAGTTCCAAAGTCCAACCATCTCCGCTTATAATTTTATCCTCATACTTTATTGGAAATGTAATTGAAATTTTATCCCAATTAGGGCTCATCAATGCGCCGTTGTTTACCGTTAATATCGGTTACTCTAATATTTGGATAAACCGTTCCTTTATCTTCAATGAGCATAATATTTCTTGGATCGAACGATACATTCATTTGCTCAAACAAAAGTTGAAAATGTGGTTGGGTTATGATTTATGCTTTGCACAAAATGTTCAATAGATTGTTCTTTCCACTTTTATTTCAGTTTAATGGGTATCCATATCTCTTTCTCTGAATTAGGATCTCCGTTTTTGTATTTGTCTCCCAATATTTCAAAGTGAGGTCTATTATCCAATAAATAATCTGAATTTGGCAACCATGTTCCAAAGATGAAAACAAATATACTGTTGTCAGTACTGAGTCCTTTATAATCGAAGACTGCATAAAGTCCTCCTTTCAATGTATAAGTATCCATTCCTTCGGGTACATTATCAAAACTCGAAACTTCAATTGCAGCCCATTTTTCAAACTCTTGTTTTAAGTCACCAATCTTTAAAGGTTCATTGTAAACCTGCATTGAAAATAAGTCATTTGTAACTCTATTATTAATCTCCTTCGTTTTGGCATAAAGGATTGCCAAAGTATAGCGGTTTTATTCTCGGCTAATGACATTGTCATTCGTTTTCCAACCAATTTTTTCTCGATTAGGGTTTCAATTCTTGGTTCCATATTAATTGGTTCTAATTAATGCAATTTTAGTTTTTGAATATACTTTCTTACTAAGCCGAATTTTGTAGGTAGTTGACAACAATAATGAATTTAATTAAAATTTTGAGTAAATAGTTAGATTGCGAATTGCTTGTACCACCAAAGGCCTCATCAACCAAAATGCTTTTAGTTGGCTATTCTATTGTCGTTTGATTTTTAAATGTTTATTTATAATTTGAAGAAGAATTTCTGTATTTATTGGTTTCGAAATATAATCATCACATCCTGCTTCTATAGCTTTTTCTTTATCGCCAATAAGTGCAAATGCTGTTTGGGCTATAATAAATACTTTTTTGTTGAATTCTCGAATCCTGTGTGTGGTTTCATAACCACCAATCCCAGGCAATTTAATGTCCATTAAAATAATATCTATATCTGGTGTCGTTTTACACATTGCAATTGCATCTTCTCCTGTTTGGACGTTAATAATCTCCGCATTCAGTACCTCCAAGGATTCTTTCAAAAATATTGCAGAAATATCATCATCCTCTACAATTAATATTTTACCGTTCCTTATTTGGTCTTCTACGTTAATATCAATCGAACTCTTTTGTACTACTGGAGTTTGTATGTCAGGTGAAATGTACGGAATTGTAAAATAAAAAGTGGATCCCTCATTTTCAACAGATTTTACTCGGATTTTACCCCCTAGCATTTCTACATAAGCTTTAGTAATGGCGAGCCCTAATCCTGAACCATCATACGCCCTTCGATCTTTAATGTCTGCCTGTTCAAATCTATTAAAAATGGCTATTTGGCGATTATCTGGTATTCCAATTCCAGTATCTTTAACAGAAAACCAAAGATATCCATTGTTTATTTTACAGGCAATTTCAATAAAGCCTGAATCAGTAAATTTTATTGCATTTTTTATAAGATTAGTAAGTATTGAATTGAATTTTACTCGATCTGTTTTTAATATGGCATCCTTTATGGTTAATTCTTTTCTGAGGAATAGTTGTAACCCTTTATTCTCAACTTCGGGATAAAAAAAGGTATAGAGCGAATCGATCACATCAATAATATTAACAGTTTTAAGCACAACCTCCATTTGACCCGAATCGATTTTTGAAATATCAATTATGTCATTAACCGTATTGAGCATCCTAATCCCACTTTTTTGAATAACATCTATATATTCCATGTGTTTTTTATCACTTAGATTAGGTGCTTTAAGTAAATCGGTAAAACCTAGAATTCCATTCATGGGTGTTCGAATCTCATGACTCATATTGGCTAGAAAAGCAGATTTTAGCGCATCACTTTCCTCTGCTTTCTCTTTTGCAATAGCGAGATTTCTATTTTGCTCTTTATATCGTTCATTCAAAAAAGCATAGTCGTTATTTTGCTTTTGCAATTCAATTGATAATTTTTTATTTAACTCGAATGAGTTTCTTATTCTCAACGAGAGGAAATATGCTTGAAATAGGATAAATATTGTTAGACCTATTGATGATAATGGAATAGAAATGATAAGTTCATTTACTTTTAAGATATCATGAACCATACAAATAAATAGAACAATAAAACCGTACAGAAAGTAGCGAGCACCCTCACGTTTATTCATTATTGCTCTATGTAAAACATAAAAAATATAATAACCAGCAAAAATGATAAATACCTGATAATAAACTAACCCATAACTTGAAAATGAAGGAGGAAGTAGCAAGAACGAGAATGAAAAAAACAGACTAACAGTTATTATTATTCTTGAAGGGATTTTTTGAACCTCTTCTGCGAATAAGCTTCTGAAAAAAAGCATAAAGAAAAGAATGGACAGAGAAAAACTCAGGTAATCGGCGCGCACCAATAGTGCCCAGTTAAAATCTCCAAGCATATATACTGTGCATTCTCCTGTAACACAAAATCGAATTGAGATTATAGTGGCAAAAAGAGAAAAATAAAGAGATGGTCTTTCGTTGGTATATATTGAAAATATGGTGAAATGAAAAGCAGCCATAATTAGAATAAACCCAATGCATAATATTTCAAAAAAAATACGAATGTTATAGTAGTCCTTTATTTGCTTTGTAGTACCCAGAATAAATGGCTCCCAGGGACCTCCTTTTTTATGATGAAAATTAGCAATCTGGAGTACTATCTCAAAATCAGTGCTTTTGGGTGAGAAGGTAATAATGTCGGGTTTGTAACTTGGAGTAGTTTTTTCTTTAGTTTTTGCGGGTTGACCAGAACTAAGAACCAAAATTCCATCGATAAATACTTCACAGGATGTAGCTGCATTTAAATACTTTATGGCTAATTCTTCTTGTTTATTAAGTTTTACAAGAAGTTTGTATGAAGCATAACCGTGATTTGTAATAGATAAATTATCAATATGATAGTTATTCCAAAGTTCAGGTACATTAACGAAATTAGGTTTTTCTTTTGCTAGGGTATCATTTTTTTCATCTTCAATAAAAGAGTTCCAATAAAATGCCCACTGACCATTAAGTTCAATAATTCCATTTTTATCAAACTCCCATTCTTGTAAATTTATAACTCCCTTTTCGGCCAAAGGAGCAGTTTTATTCTCCTTTTTAGAATTCAAACAACTAGAAAAGCCAAAAACCAGTATGAGAAATATGATATATTTATTCCAAATAAACATTTTAGGGCAATTAAATAGGTGATATGAATTCACTTTACACGAAACAGGATTATTATGAATTAATATTTGAGTCAAAAATGAATAATTTCTAGGCAAATATTCTTCAATTATACGTGTAAAAAGTATTTGTTCCACTCTACTTTTCCAAAAAAAGAGATTATTGTTGAGGCAATTGATATATATCATTAAATTATTGAATGATCATAAATTGAGATTTGTGGTGATACAAATTGTGTATAACCCAATTAAAATCAATTTGCGTGAGCATTTTAGAGAGTTTATTCCTCCTTTTAATTAGTAACTATTTCAAAGTTATATTATTAATACGTATAATCAATTAGTTTCTAAATTTTTAAGGAATAAATTACTTTGTTATGCTCATAAGTATAAAATCAGATGCATTTTTCTTCTAATTTAGTGCCAACCATTTTATGACATTAATACAAAGTTTATGAATGCAATGCCTTTTGTGGTGGGTGCAATTCTAGTTTTTGTTATTGCCTACCGTTTTTACTTTGGCTTTATTGCAGCCAAGGTTGCAACCCTTAACGATTTAAACCAAACCCCTTCGCATAGATTATATGATGGTCAGAATTACTACCCCATGAGCAAGTGGGTGCTGTTTGGGCATCATTTTGCGGCTATTGCAGGGGCAGGTCCATTGGTTGGTCCTGTGCTTGCAGCACAATTCGGCTTTTTCCCTGGTTTCCTTTGGATGCTTGTTGGAGCTGTTATGGCGGGTGCTGTTCACGATTTTGTAATTCTTACTGCATCAATTCAGCACGATGGAAAATCACTTGCCGAGATTGCTCGCAAGGAGATTAATAAGGTAAGCGGTGTTACTTCATCCGTTGCCATTCTCTTAATTATAGTTGTTGCACTTGCAGGGTTGGGCTTGGTTGTGGTGAATGCTTTAGCCGAGAGTTCATGGGGAACATTTACAATAGCAGCAACCATACCAATAGCTATAATAATGGGTGTGTGGATGTTTAAACTCAGAAAAGGGAAAACGGTTGAGGCTACCATTTTTGGTGTGATAATGCTTACGGCTGCGGTGATATTTGGTCGCTACATTCCTGGGTCGTCATTTGCTAGTTGGTTTACTTATGATCATAAAACGTTAACAATTCTGCTGTGTGGCTATGGATTTTTGGCCTCAGTACTCCCTGTTTGGCTTCTTCTATCGCCTCGCGATTACCTTAGTTCAATCATGAAAGTAACTGTTATTGCTATGCTTGCAATAGGTGTAATAATTGTTGCACCTGAGATAAAGATGCCTGGATTCACGCAATTTGTACATGGTGGTGGTCCTATTATTCCTGGAAGCCTTTTTCCATACCTGTTTATTACCATTGCATGTGGGGCAATATCTGGTTTTCACTCCCTTGTAAGTTCAGGTACAACGCCTAAAATGATTATGAAGGAGTCGCAGGTAAAGTTTATTGCTGCAGGTGCTATGCTTACAGAGGGTGTGGTTAGTATTCTTGCTCTGGTTGCCGCTTGTAGTTTACTTCCGCTTGACTATTTTCAGATAAATGTTCCTGTGGAAAAATTTCAAGCTCTACTACCACAACTCCATGCTATGGGATTTACCGAAAGTAACATTCAGCAATTGTCGGCTGAGGTAGGGGAAAAAATAGTTGGAAGGACGGGTGGTGCTGTATCCTTGGGTGTGGGGATGGCGTATATTTTTTCGTCAATTCCTGGCTTATCTCATCTAATGTCATACTGGTATCATTTTGCTATAATGTTTGAGGCTTTATTTATCCTTACAACCATTGATGCAGGCACTCGTATTGGTCGATTTGTGTTGCAGGAAGCCATGGGTAAGGTTTATTCACCCTTTCAGAAAACAAACTGGTTACCCGGTAACCTAATTACAAGCGGATTGATTGTGTTGGCGTGGGGTTATTTTATTTACACAGGGAGTGTTTCCACCATCTGGCCGATGTTTGGAACTGCCAATCAGCTTTTGGCTACCATTGCCCTTGCAGTGGGTACTTCGTTTATTATTAATCGAGGTAAAGTAAGATATGCTTGGGTTACAATAGTTCCAATGACATTTGTTGGTATTACAACGCTTACAGCAGGTTGGATGAATATGATCAATATCTACATTCCCCAAATATCTGAACCAGCAAAAATGGTTCCCGGAATTATTAACTTATCGCTTACCATTTTGATAATGGCTTGTGTGGTAATAGTATTAACTAATGCTATTCCAAAATGGTTCAGTGCGATAAAGGCTAAAGGTTAGATTATGATGTAATTACTTTTGATTTTTGATATTTGTCTTTTGTCTTTGTTTTAAGAGGTTCACCCCTAAGTGTGAACTCAATCTTAAAAATAGGAGTCATCAAAAACTATTAAAGAAATTGATGACTCCTTAATGTTAATGCTTTATTGAAGAATAAAGGTTATTGGGAATGTAAATTGAACATTAACTTTCTTCCCTTTTTCTTCTCCAGGAGTAAAATCACCGAGAAGCTTTATAACTCTAATAGCTTCATTTTCTAAATCTTTATAGGCTTGGTCAATTTTGGCATCTCCAGTTGATTTGTAATCCTTAAATTCTACTTTGCCATCCTTATCCTTTTTTAGAGCAGTAACGGTAATTCCTTCTTTCATATCCTTTTCTGGAACAGCTACTTTGATAACGCTAACATCTTTTACTTTACCCATATCGGTAACAATGAATTGAAGATATATTCGTCCTTGAACCCCTAGTTCAGCAGCAGATTTAGGGTATTTCATATTTCTAGCAACAAACATCCTCAAGTCATCTGGGCTATTTCCGTATTGTGGCATTTTGTCAACTACTTCGTATACTTTTTCCTGCCCAAGAACCTTCATATTTGTTGATAGGAACAAACATAATGAAAGTAGCAATGGTAATGCAAAAATGTATTTTACAATTGCTGCGGAATTTGATTTTTTAATTGTCATCATTTTTAATCTTTTTTTTAGAAGTGAGTAATTAAAATTATTGGTTACTCCCAATCCAATTACACCTAGACTTTTCTCGAATAAAAGGGTTTGGTATGCAACCTTATCGTACCCTTTCTCTAATACTTTACTGTCGGCAATAAATTCATGCTCCGATTTTAGTGCTATCCGGATTAGCCATAGGAATGGGTTAAACCACTGAATGATTGTAGTAAACTCAAGAAGGATAACGTCGAGCGAATGTAGCTGCTCTTTGTGAGCCTTTTCGTGAACAACTATTTCAGTGATTTCCCCTTTCTCGTAATCGGAGCGTGACAGAAAAAGGATTGAGAAAAAGGTGAATGGAGATATATTTCCATCAACCAGTACAGCTCTAAACCCATTATATTGTACTTTTTGAAATCGATAGTACATGTAATAGATTTGGGAAAGTTTGGATAAAAATTTTAATGTAAAGAAAACAGCGCCGCTTATATATATTATCGATAGTATGCTAAGTGAATGATTTTCTCTAATAACGCCTATTTGGGTGCTTACAATAACGGGTTGTAAGATATTACCGATTGATGCACCCGCTTTTTCAAAAATGGTGATATTTATTAGGGGTGATATGAGGGAGATGAATATCGATGAGATTAAATATATCCGATTCCAACCAAAATAGGTTTCATTCCTAAGCAATAACCAGTAAAACGCATAAAGTATGGTCAATGCAACTGATGATTTAAATAGATAGATTTCCATAACAATTAATTTTACTATTTCTTTTTAGAATCAACCTGCTCCTGCAGAATTTTAATAATATCTTCAATCTCCTTTGTCGATAGATTCTCATTCTTAGAGAAGAACGAAACCATGTTTTGGTATGAATTGGAGAAGTAATTCTCCACAAACCCTTTCATAAAGCTTTTTGTATACTTATCTTTCGATACTAAAGGGTAGTATTCATGGGTTTTTCCGTAAGCATTATGGTCAACAAATCCTTTCTTTTCCAAAATGCGAACAATGGTCGATACCGTATTGTATGCCGGTTTTGGTTCAGGAAGGTTTTCCATAATATCATTCACAAATCCCTTTTCGATATTCCAGAGAATGTGCATTATCTGTTCTTCCGCTTTAGTTAAATCTTTCATAATAGTATTCTACAAATTTGATAGTACAAATATACAACTAAAACATTAGTTGTGCAACTAAATGTTTAGTTATTTTTAAAATATTTTTAAATAATGCGGGGTGTTATTTGAGTATTGTGCAGGCAAAACCTAATAGAATATAGAGGATTGAAGGGATTATTTCTGTATTTTTTTCTTGATAAAAAAGTACTAAAAAATAAAAAACCCTGAGCTATCCCGATAAATAGCATCGGGACAAGCTTTGCGAGTTCGCTGAAAGCAATCTATAACGAAAGGGAGAAGGTGAAAAGATATTAAACTTACCAAACACAATTAGGTTATCGCAAATTGCGATTATTGATATGCAAAACCATTTTACCACAACGCAATTTACGATTGTGGTTTTGCAATAGGGTTTGATTTTTTTTGCAAATCGCTGTTAATCAGGTGCTAAAATTTCTGTTTTGATACCCCCGTACCCCTACGTGAAGGCAAAAACTTTTGTTTTTGTGTTCCCGTACCCCTACGCCAAGGCAAAAACTTTTGTTTTTGTGTTCCCGTACCCCTTCGTCGAGGCAAAAACTTTTGTTTTTGTGTCGGCGAACCCCTACGCCGAGACAAAAACTTTTGTTTTTGTGTCCGCGAACCCCTTCGCCGAGGCAAAAACTTTTTTTTTCTGTCGACGAACCCCTTCGCCGAGGCAAAAATTTATTTTTTTCTATCGGCGAACCCCTCCATGAGAACCGGAAAAACTTTTTGAAACTCTATATTCGTCAGAATGAGTTTTGGAAGAGAGTGTCCAAGATAGAGTCCACTAAGATGTGTAAATGATTATTTTCTTTCAACCCACTAAAAATAGAACAGCTGGGCATAGCCGACTGTCCAACCCAATCATTTTTCTTTCAGTTCTTATAGCCTCAGCTTAATGAAAGGTTTCAGCCATATAATCCCGAAGTAATTGAAGGTGAATAGCCCCGTATGCATTGCGGGATATAGTATGAGATAAAAAACAATCACGGAGTGGTTGAATATTATTAGTATAATGAATTCTGTGTAGGCAGTTTTTTTTGTTTTGAATTGGTGCGGTCTGGAGAGCTCCATTTAATTACGACGTAGATACGCTTCGCTAATCTATGCCGAGCGGGAGGGCTTCATCCCTGTCAAGTTACACAAAAGTTGAAGCGGGCTACAACCCTTGATTTTACCACTGAACCGGCTATTATTTTTATACATTGTTATGCTCAGTTATTTTTCAAACAATTCATCTACTAATCTCTCAAAATCTTTCTCTTCTTCAATTTTAGATTTACCTGAGTAATTTGGTTCATAATCATCTTGATAACTCCAATAATCCTCATATTCTTGATAATAATGACTTCTGTCAATAAATTCATCTTCTATTTCAATGCCAAATTTATCAATGAAAGACACAAGCGAACCTACTACATCATCTAGTTTTGAATCAAGCTCATCCGTATTTCTTAAACTACCATAGTTGATTTCACTTTCAATGTAATCTTTTGAATTTTCCTTTATGTATTCTAATAAGCACTTCGAGATATGTTTTAAGAATTCTTCGTCTTCTAAGAAGACATTTATATTCATGTTATATTCTTCAAGTAGTTCTAGAATTTCATTAAATTCATCTTCAAATTGAGCGATAGCAAACAATTTAAAAACTACCTTCTTAATATCTTGCTCGATTACTTCTTTTGATGTATCATCCTCAACAAAACCACTTATTAAACACTTGAAATTTGAGAATTGACTTGGTGAAATTTCCTCAAAATCAACACTTTTATATAATCTAATAAGCACTTCTTCTACTCTTTGCAATCCGAAGTATAAATAATGTTGATAAGCTAATTCTAATGGAATTGAAATTTGCTTTAGCGCAATAAACTTCTTTTCCATTTTTATTAAATATTTAAATAGTTCATCATACTCTTCTGAACCAAATGATAAATTATTTAAAAGTCCAGTATAACCAAAACGCTGTTCAAATTGCTCATAATAAATTATTGAATTTAAAATCCTCCATTTTTCATCCTTGTTTTCTTTTATGTATTTAAGTAGAAAATCAATTATTGAGGGATTAAAAAAGTTACATGTTATTCTTCGGGTATCTTGTTCTACTGTCCGATTTATAAATCCACCTAACAAGTTGTTTAAAGCACTATTATAGGGATTTGTTGGTCTTTTAAAACCATTGTTTATAATTTCAAAATCAAGCCTGTAACCATAGGCTTCAATCAAAACATTTTCATCAACATCTCGATAATTATATAAAATTAAAGTAAACAATGTCGATAATAAAAATCTGCTATAATCATCAATGTCATTATTATAAGCATCTTTCCAAACATCCTCTGGGTTATCTAATTTATTTATAATGTATGGTATATAATCGTCGGTATTTACATTTTGCAATCTTCTATAATCTGCTATGTATTCTATAATTCGAGGATTGTAACTATCATGCTTTATAATTGACCAATAGTTCTTGTTTTCAACTATTTTATCGATATAAACAGTTGAAAGTCCAGAAAAATAAAGATGCTTATAAAGGATTTTGGCTTTGTCTAGAATAGAATAATTTTTAATATCTATTTGATGTTGAGCAAATACAATGTCTGGGTTTTCTAATTTTGGATATTCTTTTCTAGCCCTATTTAATATTGTTGTTCTACTACATATAATCATGTATTTGTTCGGGTAATTTTTGACTCTCTTTACAAATTCAATTAATCCATTATCATGATTTTTAGGTTGTTTTAATTCTAAATAATTTGAACCAAGAAAATCATCAAAATAGAATATTTGATTCTTCTCAGGGCAAAACAATTCTTCTGCCTCACTTATATTTTCTCGAATATAAATTAACTCAAAATTGTCTTTAAGAAAAGTCAAAATTAAATATTTAGACAACATTGTCTTTCCAATCCCAGGATCTCCAGTAACAACTAATAGTTGTTCTTCTTTCAAAATATTAATTGCCTTATTATATTCTTTATGTGGAACAAATAGTTTGGCAATTTTACCTATTTTATGTGATTCAAATTCAGACCTACCAGTGATTGAATTCTTAATTACTTTCTCAAGGATTGTAATACTTGAAAAGTATAATTTAATATGACGTTCTTCTATATGCTTATATTTTCTCAGAAGACTATTCAATTCATCTTGTCCATAAATATCATTAGTTGTTTTTATATATGGATTAAATAAGTCTAATATTGCTTTTTTATTCTTTGGCGTCAGTCCTGCGGATGTAACAAAAATATACCTATCAGGCTTGAGGTCATTTTTAACTTTATTTACCTCTTCATTTTTTAGATGGCTATAAAGTTTACGGTATCCACTATTGTAGAAATGTTTGACTTGAACGACAATGGTATTTGGTGAATCTATTGCTCTTGAATAACGTAAATCAATACCACCGTCTCTGCCTTTTTTAAAACTTTCAAAACTAAGTTTTAGTTCCTCTTGAAGGAGGTCACATGAAAGTTCCTCAAGGTCTTTGTCATCTAATGTTTCAAAAGTATAGGACATAATAAAAATTTCTACTTAATTGGAACTTCATGCGTTATTTAATTGAGCATAACATTTTATATATGTACTAAAGGTACATGTATAAACCCGTAATGTATTGTGTACCTTTTAGTAATTGTTATCATAAAGGTAAGTAAAACAAATAACCATTAAATGGTTCTGGGTTAGTCTAATTTTATCTTTTCTATCTCCTTTTTCGTTAATCCCGTATATTCTATAATTCTGGGCAAGACCCATCACCCAGAAGTGCTCCTTATCGCGGTCGATTTTATCCTCACGCATGAGGATCTCCTTCATCACTTTGAAGGCATCGTCGGAGCATCGGATTTTTATGCGCTGCTTGCGGGTGAGCGTTATATTCATGGGGCGTTTTTTCCGTTGAGTGGAAACAAATGTAGGAAAATTTTGGGAAAAGACTCACCCCCCAGCCCCCTCTCTATTCTTAGAATTAACATTAAGCATTCATTAAGCGTTTGTTTTTTCAATTCATAATCTATCGGATAGAGAGGGGGAGGTGGTGATCTAGAGAGATTGCTGGTTGCTTCACTCCCCTCTCTCTTGCCGGGAGAGAGGGGCCGGGGGAGAGTAAGTTTTGGGTGGTTAAGAGTTCCGAATAAATTGAATATCGAACAAGGATTACCTTCGGTGAACTCGCAAAAAACGCTCGGTTAACGAATGTAGATTTTAGAAGATTGCGGGAAACAAGCTGATTACGTATACATCAAATATCATAAATCGTTGATCCTTGTTCTTAAATCGAAATGACAGATTCTTCGCTCCGCTCAGAATGACATTGGGAAGATCCTTCGCTGCGCTCAGAATGACAATGGAATCATATTACAATTCATTATCAATTTGGCATTATTTGCCGTATATTGAAATCAATTTTACGAGCACACCATTTGTCCAACCAAAACCATCCTGACCAGAATACTCTCCACCTCCAGCTTCTAATGCTGTATTCTCTACATTGTATTTTTCCATGAGTTTGCCGGTACGTTCGTAAACGTTAACATTTAGCTTAATCCAACGTTTAGCAATATCTTTTGCTGTTTCTTTTTGTTGGTAATTCTCTAAACCCTTAATTGCCATCCACTGCAATGGAGCCCAACCGTTTGGTGCATCCCATTGTTGTCCTGTATTTTTCAGGGTGGTAGCTATTCCTCCGTTTTTTAAGAATTTTTCCTTTAAGGTTTCTGTTAAGGCAAGTGCTTGCTGATTTGATGCAATACCAAAAAACAATGGTTCTATACCCGCTGCTGTTAATTCATTTGATTGTTTTTTTGTGGATATATTATAATCAACAAACCACTTCTCCTTTTCATCCCAACAATATTTGTTTATGGCATCTTTCCGAAAATGAGCTTTATTCATAAATATTTTGGATTGTAAAGTGTCGCCAGCTTCTAAATAACCTTTAGCTAATGTTAATTCTAAATGGTAAATCAGCCCATTTAAATCAACAGGAACTAAATTGGTAGTTTGAATAGAACTGATATTCTTGCCATCGGCAAACCATCGACTACTGAAATCCCAACCGCTTTCGGCACCACTGCGTAAATTCTTGCACAAATGCGAATACACAACACTTCGTACTCCCTCTTCTGCCTTTTGAGATTCCTGTTGAGCCAATTCTTCATCTTGTCGGTAGCTCTCTTGTCGCGGAATTGAATCAGCATCATAATACCTGTTTAATATTGAACCATTGGGCATTGTAACGGTATGTTTTGTATTTGCGGTTTTATCCATCCAATAGTCATATTCTTTTTGTAACGACTGCAAATAATCTGCATAAACAGTAGTGCCTTTTTTCTCCGCCAGCAATTCTATCATCATGCTAAAGAAAGGGGGCTGGGAGCGCGATAGATAGTAGGTTCGGTTTCCATTTGGGATATGCCCGTATGTTTGAATTAGGAAAGAGAAATTTTTAATCATATTTTCAATAATCTCCCATTCCCCATTTTCCTGCAATCCAAGCATTGTAAAATAGCTATCCCAGTAATAAATCTCCCTGAACCTTCCGCCAGGAACAATATATGAATAGAGGAGGGGCAATAATGAGCTACCCTCAATATATTGGTCAGGATTGCGCTTGAGCACGGGCCAAAGGTTTTTTATATGCGATTCAACGGATTCCGTTTTAATGGATTGATAGTTACTTTGTGGGTTAACTGGCTCTGTGAAATTTTCCTTTACAAATTGAGCCAACGAGAAATTTGAATTTGCATCTTTTTGGATGGAAAGATAATTGTTCACAATTTCTTTGGGGTTTTTAACAGGAACACAATCTACAAAGGTTTTACCATCGGGGAAAACTTGCTTCAATTGTACATCCCTGAATAATTGACCATAGATTTTGTCGGGTGTTAGATTGCTATTCTGTGATTTAGAAGACAGGCTTAGTAAGGCAATAAAAGCAACTAAGAATAAGCGATTCATAATTATAATATTTTTAAAGTTCAACTTGTTTGATATTTTTTATATGAACGTCCGTAATAATACCAAATGAAGAATAAATAATCCAAATTGTCATTCCTGCGAATGCAGGAATCCATCTCCTTAACTAGATTCCGGGACTTCACCCGGAATGACAGGGGAGTGTGTTTTACATAATTGGTATAATTACGGATATGCATATTTCTTCATTCTTCATTTAGTAACGAAATATGTTCTAGCAGAGATTCCAACTCCAGTAATTGTTAGTTTTTTCCATCTTTTTGGTAGTACCGATTTTTTTTGTACAATTCCATCAGGAGTAATGTCCAATCCACCAAAACCCATAAGCACAGATTGTAAAACCCCTCCAGCACCAGTTGCAAAATAAGGGTTAGTTCCTCCTTTTGTTTCGGCAATAACTCTAAAAGGGGGATTTAGATTTGGTTCGAATGCCTCTTTGAACCACTTGTAAGCTTTCTCACTATCACCTAGCCTTGTGTAAAGCAAAGCGAATATGGCTTGTGTCATAGCAGGTGTTCCAGCATCAGGCACACGTTTACTATAATACTCTAAATCCTTTCTTATTTGATTTGTATCTGTAATTTCATTTAAGGGGTAAGCTAATAAATTTACATCAGCCTGTTTAATTCCTTCTCCCTTGTAAGTGGCATGTTCTTTTGTTGTTCCATCGGGAAACTTTAGTATTGGAATTTTCTGAGCTACTAAATCCCAATCGGGATTAGCTGTGTATCCGAGTAATTTGGCAGCAATTGTTGCATTTTGCAAATTCAATTTAGCTGCTGCGTTTGTAAAGGCATTGTTATCAACATTTTCAGCCCATTCATCGGCCGCTACAACATTCTTAATGTCAAAGTTTCCTGACTCATTGTGCTCCACACGACTTGCCCAAAAATCTGCTGTTGCAGAAAGTATCGGCCAACCTTTCTCTTTTAGCCAGTTTTTATCTTGAGTTACACAATAGTAATTCCATGCAGCTAAAGCCACGCAGCCAGTAATATGATGTTCAAAAGGACCAGATAGCGCCCATACTGGTGTTTCTTCAACGCCAGTTCCTGCGCTTTCCCAAGGGTACATAGCTCCTTTAAATCCATGGGAAAAGGCATTGCGTTTTGCTGCATTGAGTCTTTCGAATCTATATTCAATAATGGATTTGGCAATTTCGGGATGTAGTACTAAATAAACTGGAAACATCCATAAATCGGAGTCCCAAAATACATGTCCATTGTAGCCTAACCCAGACAAACCCATTGGTGATGGTGCAAAAGAACTACCTTCACGGGCAAAGGAATACAGATGGTATAACATGCTATGTATATCTTGTTGTGATTGAGCATCACCCTCAATCTGAATGTCGCTTTTCCACAAATCTGCCCATGCTTTTTGATGAAAGCTAATTAATCTGTCACGCCCTTCTAGTTTTGCAAAAACGGTCAATCGTTCAGCTTCGTTTAGCGGATCTTCATGATGTGCAGAGGTTATTGAGGTGCCAACAATACAAAAAGCATAAGTTTGACCGGCTTTTAAGGTTTTGCTGAATTTCATCAGATGCATGTTATTATCCCACATTTCGTGAATTACACGAGGCTCATGTAAATGAGGTTCTGTAAATATAAAAGAGGTTGATGCGCAGAGTTGTAGTTTTCCAGTAGGACTTTTTGCTGTAGATGTGAGGAGACTTATATTTACGTGGGGGCGTTCTATTTCGTTATAATAATTTTGTACATCACGCAATGCATCTGGTGCTTCCATAACGCTTGCTGTGTTGAAGGTAATATCTTTCTTGGCAGTTACTGTAACCTCCATTAAAACAGTGAAAGGTAATTGGCGAAGTGAATAGTAGGTGTATTTGATGCTTGCCTGATCTTCGTAATCGAAAGTTGAGGTAAAAGCGGCGGATTGCATATCAAGCTCCTGCCTAAAATTGCTGATAGATTTTGCATCAACACCTCGTCCATTAACATCCATCCGCATGTTCAGCAAATTGAAACTATTTAAAAAATTGCTCACACGACCCCTTCCATATAAATCGTATGTACCAGCAAGAACCACATTTTTAACTTTAAATGGTTCAGGCGATGAAACGATGCCAATCATGCCATTTGCTACCGTAATTCCATAATAATTAGATGGATCTATTTTTTCCGTCTTAATTATCCAAGGATCTGGCTGTGCATATAGTTGCATATAGGATGAAAGAATAAGAATGATACAGACTAGAAACTTTGTTTTTATATTAGCGTTCATATTCAAAAATTAGTTAATGTTTAAATCTTATTCTAATAGCAACTATTTATATAAGCCTGACAGGTCATAATAACCTGTCAAGCTTTGATTTGTAATAACCGTTTTATTTTATCTCGTAAATTTTTGCTTCATAAGGACGCAAATTCAAAGGTTCAACACCTTCTGCATTATAATTATCAATAATAAGATTTGCTTTACTCATATCAATATTACCAATCGACGCAGAAGCGTTTTTGGCTCTGAAATTCAATAGTATAAGCATTTTTTTACCTTCAAATTCACGTGTGTAAGTGTAAATATCGGGATTATTCTTATCAAGCAGAGTATATTTACCATAAATAAGAGTAAACTCTTTTTTCCTCAAATTAATAAGTTTTCGGAAATAGTTAAGCACAGAGTTATGATCGTTTTCCTGTGCCGCAACATTCACAGTCAGATAGTTAGGGTTTGCTTTTAACCAAGGGTTGCCTGTTGTAAAACCTGCATTGGCGGAGTTGTCCCATTGAAAAGGGGTACGACTATTATCTCTAGCCGTAAGCTTTTGATTTTCGAGAAATTTTTTCAGATCACCTTTTTTGTCAAGCGTATTCTTATACATATTAATTGTTTCAATATCTCGGTAATCATCAATTTTGTCAAATTTAATATTTGTCATTCCCAGTTCATCACCAAAATAGTAGTAGGGTGTAGCACGCATAGTTAAAAGGAATGTTGTAAGCATTTTAGATGAAAGTTCCCTGAATTCGAGGCTGTCATTTCCCCATCGGGTCACCATTCTAGGCAAATCATGGTTTCCAAGGTAAATGGTACCCCAGCCTTTTTGGGCAAATATACTATCCCAGCGTGAATATATTGTTTTAAAGTCGATTAGGCTATACCCTTTTGGATCAAGGGCTTTATACTCATTTGGCAAAGAACCTAATGAAGCTCCATCGAAATGGTACAACATGTTTAGTTCGTTACGATCGGGATCTACAAAATTCATTGCAGTGTTTAGAGAAGCTCCAGCTCCTTCTGCAACTGACATAATATTGTATTTGCTTAAGACCTCACGGTTCATTTCTTGCAAATACTCATGGTTATGCGGGCCATTGGCATAATATGCCACATAGTTGTCATTATATTTTGCTGGTAATTCAGGAAAGGTTGTGTCTTTTGAAATGAATGGAATCACATCCATGCGGAATCCATCAATCCCTTTATCGAACCAAAAACGCATCATCTTAAATACCTCATCGCGTAGGGCTTTGTTTTCCCAGTTTAAATCGGGTTGCTTTACGGAGAAATAGTGTAAGTAGTATGATTTGGTAAGAGAGTCATATTTCCATCCATCATTGTTTACATCAAAATAGCTATAGCGCTTGGCAGGTTTCCCTTTTTCTTCGGGCCACCAATGATAATAATTTCTGTAAGGGTTTGTGCGTGAACTACGGGATTGTTTGAACCACTCGTGCTCATCACTGCTGTGATTTACAACTAGATCAAGCACAAGTTTTATTCCTCTTTCGTGCATTCCTTTCAGCATGGTATCAAAATCTTGCATGGTGCCAAACTCTTTCATGATATCTTGATAATCGCTTATATCGTAGCCATTATCATCGTTTGGCGAGGCAAAAATTGGATTTAACCAAACTACGTCAATACCCAAACTTTTAATGTAATCTAGTTTGGAGATAATACCTTTTAAATCGCCAACACCATCTCCATCGCTATCTTTAAAGCTGCGGGGGTAAATCTGATAAACAACGGCTTCTTTCCACCATTTCTTATCAGTTGTTTTTGTGTTTTTAGAGGTTGGCTCGTTACTGCAAGATAAAAAGCCGATTATCAGTACAATTGATAATAAAATTAGATAGTTTGTCTTTTTCATCGTAATTATTTAAGCTTAACTGTAAAATTTAGGGTGAGGTGTCTTATAAAACATTCAACTTATTTATTAAAACTCTTTAGGTAAATGATATTCAGTAATTTGTGTTTTGAGAATTATGTTATATGAAGTCTAAAATTAAATAATACATATTTCTAAGTTTAACTTTGTCAGGGTTCAAAACCCTGACAGAGTTTTGTAATGATACTCAATAGACATTATATAATATTATTTGGTATAATTATATCCGTGCCATGCATTAGCACAACACGGATATATGATCCAGCTGAACTTAATCAGCTTTCCTAAACCTCATTCTATGAGAACCTAAAATTTTAAGAGCATTTGCATGCTTAGAATTCCAATTATTTATTTCTCCTACAATGGAGAATGCCTAATTCTTAGTATCCTGGATTTTGAGTTAATTTTTTATTTACATCTATCGCAGATGTTGGAATCGGGTATAATGCCTTATTCGCAGTAGTAACTGGTCTCTGCTGATGTGCATCATTAAATTTACCGAAACGTATCATATCCTGACGACGGAATCCTTCCCAGTACAATTCAAAACCACGCTCTTTGTAAATATCATCTGCTGTTAGGCTAGACAATGTTGCTAATGTTTTTCCAGCGGCACTACGTCTGCTTCTGATATAGTTAACATCATCTAGAGCTCCAGTTTCATCGCCATTGCGGAATTTTGCTTCTGCACGAACAAGATAGATGTCCGAAATGCGGAGTAATGGAACATCATTGGGAGAAGAGAATTGCCTTGGAGTATTGGGGTTTGGAGCAAATTTTACTACACGTACACCCTCGTTTTCAACCGCATTACCCAGATTAAATTCAGGAACAAAAATCAATGGATTTCCATTTCGAATTGTAAGGGCATTACCATTTATGTCGTACTGCTGCCCAATTAAGAATCCTTGGTTGAGCCCAGTTGTGCTTTTTATCCTTCCATCGTAGAAGCGAGTATCGTTAATTTTATCAAAAGTATTAATAAAATCAGCTGTTGTGCATCCACCATTCCAAAAGCTTGTATATGTTCCGAATACTTGATTATAGTGAAGGGTAAAATTAATCCAAACACTACCACTACCCATATCTACTAAATCGCTCATGGGAACGGTAAATATAAACTCTGGATGATTTACAACATTGTACTGAAACATGGTCCAATAATCGTTGGCAACTGTATACTCACTCGAATTAATGACCGCATCGGAATATTGAATTGCTTCGTCCCATTTTGCTTCTCCTCCGTATACTTGATAGTTTAGGTAAATTTTAGCTAGCAGAGCATTAGCAGCGCCCTCGGTAACGCGCTCGGAAGTGACCACAGAGCGTTTTTTAAGATTAGGTAATACTTCTTTAATCTCGGCAATGATAAAATCAGTGGCTGTTTTTCGATCTTTTACTTCAGGTGTGGCAGAGAAATCGAGTGCATTTGCTTCCCTATAAGGAACCTGTCCGAACAGGTCAACCATCAGGTACATATAGTATGCCCGAAGAAATCTAGCTTCGTTAATGTACTGATCGGTGGTAGCGGTTTGTTCAAATTTACTGATATAATAAATAGCGGTATTGGAGCGAGAAATTCCCTGACTAAGTACATCCCATACATTTGATAAGCGGATATGATCGGGAGTCCATGTATGCAAGTACAGTTGTTGCCAAGCTCCGTTGTCAAACCAGTCTGATCCACGTGTAGGAAACGCAGTTTCATCAGTTGAAATTTGCTGAAGACCCCAGTAATCATACCATTCGATAATATGTCGTAGAGTAGCATAAGGTGGATTGATCAATGCTTCAATATTATCTGGATTGTTGACAAGATCCCCACCCAGCTGTTCATCCAAAATGTTTTCATGCAGGTCGGTACATGAAGTGAGGATTATGATGAGAACGGCTATTAAAGCTGAAAATTTATTGAATTTCATAGCATTTCGTATATTAAAGGATTATTAAAATTGAAGGCTAATACCTAAAGTAAATGTTCGGGCTTTGGGATAGGAGGTAAAGTCCATACCAATAGATGGTACTCCGTTTTGACTCGCATCAATATTCACCTCAGGATCAAATCCGGTATATTTAGTGAAAAGGAGTAGATTATTTCCTGTAACATAAACCCTTGCATTGCTAATCCAGCCAATTGATTTGGTATTAAAGGTATAACCTAAAGTTACATTGGCAAGTCTCAAAAACGATCCATTTTCAACAAATCGCGAAGAATAGGCATTCGAATTGCCAGTTGCCTCGTTTGAATTAAATACATCGGTTGTTACGTTTGAGCCGTTGTTAAGAGCACCTTTTACAAAAAGGGCATTTGCCGCGTTATTATAGATTTTGTTACCTGACACACCATACAAGAACATGCTGAGATCGAATTTCCTATACTGCACCTTGGTATTGAAACTAAAAGTAAATTTAGGTAAAGCAGATCCGATAGGTTCAAGCACATCAGCACCATTCTCATCCTTTTTATAAATACTTATACCGGTAGCATCGAATCCCTGAAATACGCGACCGTAAAACGTTCCAATAGGATTGTTGTTTGTTATAACTTGAACACGTGTACCAGAAAGACCTTGTCCACTTGCATTACCTGTTTCAATAAGTTTAACGGGCAAATCCTTAACCTCGTTTTTAATGTGGGAAATATTGAATCCGGCATCCCAAGTCAAATCAGCCTTATCAACAATGGATGCATCTAATCCAAGTTCGATCCCATTGTTGATTATCTTCAGACCGGGTACATTTAACCATTGTGTTTGAGTTGCCGCAGGGGCTTTGGATGTGATTTCTAACAAAACATCCTCTGTTTGTTTGTGAAACAAATCAATCGTTGCCGTTAACCTGTTCCTAAAAAGACCAAAGTCTAATCCTAGATCGGTTTGAGTTGTTGTTTCCCATTGGATGTTTGGATTTGGGGTTCTCAAGAAAGTGATACCAGGGGTCAATGTGCCATTGAAATATCCGTTGGCAGAAGGATTTGTTCCCACTGAAATCTGTGATATCTTATTTGGAATTTCCTGATTACCTGTTTGACCCCATCCGAGGCGCAATTTTAAATTGCTTATAGCACTTATCGATTTCATGAACCCTTCTTCTGAAATTCTCCAGGCAAATGCAGTTGATGGGAAAAAACCGTACTTATTGTTAGCCCCGAATTTCGAAGAACCATCAAATCTACCGGTGAAAGTAAATAGATATTTTCCATTAAACCCATAATTTACCCTTCCAAAGAACGATTGCAGTTCGTTTTCATTTGCAGTGGAATTTGAATTTGCAGCGGAAAAATTTCCATAACGGAGATTATCAGTATATAGAATATCCTTAACAACAAAACCATTAACATTTAACGAGCTACTGGTAACCTTGAAGTATTGGTAAGCAGTACCCAATAGGAAATTAAACTGATGAGCTTCTCCAACTTTTTTTGAATAGGTCAAATAGTTTTCGATAAGTTTGTTTTGCGCATGAATCGAATTAATATCAGCCTCGCCATTATTTGGCAAATAGCTCAATTCATTATTCTGATTTATCCTTCTTTCAACGGAACTCCTAGTATAACCAATATTCAGTTTATATTTCAGATCTTTTATTATCTCGAACTCGCCAGTTAGATTTGCAATCAGCTGCTCAGTTTGTGTAATATCATTTGTAAGTTTAAGCATTGCAAGAGGATTGCGCTGGGTAGTGGAGTTCTGATAGTATGATCCATTGGGGTTATAGATTGGGTAAGTGGGGTTTAGTTTTAGGGCTGTTAAAATCACATCTCCTTCATAACCGCCTGTTTCACCTATAGGTGCTCGGCGATCCATTACATTCGAAGCAATTAGGTTTCCTGTAAATACAGCTTTATTCTTAAACGCTTTTTGGGTTACGCTGATCTTTCCGTTTACTTTTTTCATATCAGTAGTCTTTACGATTCCTTGCTGATTCAGATAACCGAGAGATGCACGGTACGAATTATTTTTTTCTCCGCCGCTAAGGCTCACATCATGACTTTGAGTATAACCACTCTGGAATATCTCATCCTGCCAGTCATTGCTGGCGCCAAGATCGGTAAGTGATGTTCCATCAGCCTTTATGTATGAGCGAAATTTATTTGCTGACAGAATATCCAGTTTTTTCCGAATCTTTGAAAAACCAGTATAACCATCATAGGTTATTTTGCCCGCTCCCTGTTCACCTTTTTTTGTAGTGATCAAAACAACCCCGTTAGCACCGCGGGCACCATAAATTGCAGTTGCTGATGCATCTTTTAATATGTCAATAGACTCAATATCATTGGGGTTTAAAAAGCTAATAGGATTTTTGTTTGATGATCCGCTAATACCTGCTGTAGTTGTTCCTGCTGGTGTAATATCTTGATTGTCAAGAGGAACACCGTCAATTACGTATAATGGATCTTGTCCTGAACGAATAGAGTTGGATCCGCGTACACGAACTGACATGCCTGCTCCTGGTTCACCATTGTTTTGCGAAATATTTACCCCTGAAATACGCCCTTGCATCATTTCAATAGGGGAGGATGCTATGCTCTTATTCATATTCTCAGAGGTTAATCGATTGGTAGATCCTGTAACATCAATCTTTCTCTGAGAACCATACCCAACAACTACAAGCTCGCTGAGACTCGTTGATTCTTGTTTCATGATTATCTCTAAAGTGTTACGACCTTCCAGTGCTATTTCCTGTGAGAGATAACCCACCGATGAAAAAACAAGAATCGCACTTGCATCAGGTACTGTTATAGAAAATTTACCATTTGGATCAGTTATTGTTCCCTGTGTTGTACCCTTAACTAAGATATTTACTCCAGGAAGTGGACCGTCATCATCTTTTACTATACCAGTAACAGATACTTCTTGTAAATTAGGCAAGGTTTTTAATATCTCCTTTTTAGAGAGAAGTATTATTCGTTCTTTTACAAGGTAACTTATCCCCGTACCTTTAAAAATCTGCTCTAAAATGTTTTCAATTTTTTCGTTTTTAACATTTAAAGAGACATTGTTTAGCATAAATGTTTCCAAGTTTGCTTCGTAAGCAAACTCGAACTCGGATTGACTTTTTATTGCATTGATTACCTCAATTAGGGGTGCATTTTTCAACTCAAGGTTCAGCGATATTTTTTGAGAAATGCTTTCGCTCGCAGATGCTGAAAAAAGAGTACAAAACAATAGTGATAGGCTGAAACTTGACAAAACAAGAAATTTTGCTAAAAATCTTTTGTCAATGGGAATTGCCTTTGCGTATAGGTTCATGCTTTTAAATTTGATTTAATTAATAATGAATTGACAAATTGATTCGAATTCCTAATAACCAGAAATGTTCCGATTCTTTTATTTTTATGGATCCATAGCTTAATTTATGTTAGTTTAGGTTGAAAAATATTTTTAAACACTTTTCCGAATAACCCTCATTCTATTTTGGGAGATCCTTCAGGTTTTGTTTATTATCTTTTTTAACAAACTTACACGGGGCAATGAAATTCAGCATTTCAAAAACAGTATCCACAGGCTGGCTTCTATGAAATATAAAATTGTACCTTTTTTGATTCACATTTTTTGAAGCGAGGTGTGTATCAAATTGAATCCTAATTCCATACACTTCTTCAATTTTTGTAATGATATCAACTAGGTTGGCGTTTTCAAGATACACCTCTCCTGTTCTCCATGAGGTGTAGTATTTGGGATTTACTCCCTTTATTTTTACTTTTTTAGAATTAATATCCACTGAAGCCATCTGTCCTGGACTAAGCGATGTAATTTTTTTCCCTTTGTCATCAAGAATCACTACAGATCCTTCAACAAGCGTGGTTTGCACAACATTATCTTTGCATCTTGTATTTATATTGAAGGAAGTACCAAATACTTTAATTTGAATGGCTTGGGTTTTAACAATAAATGGATGAGCGGAATCTTTTTTCACATCAAGGAAAGCTTCACCTTCGAGGTAAAGAGTTCGTTCTATGTGTTCAAAATTTGATGGGTAACAAACAGTTGAACCTTTATTTAACCACACTCTTGTCCCGTCCGTTAAATTTATTACTTTAATATCACCTTTAAGTGCAACAGATTCCGTAATCAGAGTTGCCACACTCTTATTCGTTTTTAAATAAAAGCATAAAGTAGGCAAGCATGCTAATGCTAAAACAAGAGCAGCCCACTTTAAGCCTTTAAAGATTTTTATCTTTTTTTCTTTTGATAGAATGTTATCGATCCTTTGATTGTATTTTTCCAACGCCGCATTTAATTGGTTTTCATTGGAATAGGCTTTTATCTTCTGAGCCTGCCAATACATTTTGTACTGAAAGAAGATGTTCCTGTTTTCCTCCGATTCAATTAACCAAATTTGAAGCTGTAATTCTTCTTCTGAGGAGCACTTTCCTTGAATTTTTTTTATAAGGAGTTCTTTGATATGATCTGTCACTTTATGTTGTTTACATAAAAGACAAACCAGAAGAAAAAAGTACGTAGTGAAAAATAAAAAAATAAATTGCTGTTCTGTGATAAGATTTAGACCGCCCAACTATTACTGATTTATCGAAAAGCCCTTATCTGAATCTATTAACAAAACCAGATAGAGAGGAGATAAATTTTTTTAAGTTTTGTTCGGAGGATTTTGAGAGCATTGTATACGTGGGTTTCAACTGTTCGTTCCGAAATAAGCATTTCCAGTGCAATTTCTTTGGTTTTCATTTCATGAATGTAACTTAAGGTGAAAGCCTCTCTGCATTTGCTGGTCAAGCTTACCAATGCCTTGTCAATCTCCTCACGGATCTCCTCTGAAAAAAAATTTTGAATAGAATCATTTTGATCAGGGTCGAAGTACTGAGTTTCAAAGTCAAGCAGTTCTTTGGTAACTAATTGATTATGCTCTTTGCGAATTTGTTGGTGCTTAATCTGGTTTAGACATCGTCGAAATACCGCTTTAAATAAATATTTTTCTAGAGAGGTGTGAATCTCAATGCTTTCGGAGTTTTCCCAAATATATACCAGAACATCTTGAACAATATCTTCTGCCTCCTGAGTATCCAAAAAGAGTTCGCCATAAGCTAATAATCGAGGATAGTACTCTTTAAATATTTGGTTATATGCATCTCTATTGTACTTAGCAGGTAATTTTTGAATAGACGTTCTTGTTTTATTATTCACGTTAGAAATGTATCAATATAGGTTTAAATCTATAAAAAAATTTAAAAAACTTAAGAAATATTTAATATTAAACAATTAAACATGAGAAGCATATAAATATTTTTATTATTAAATTGAATTGTTAATACGTGGTAATATTAAGAAACAAAGATTTAAAAACAATTATTTTAATATGTAATACAAAAAAATATATTAAATATAGGCTATTTCTTATATTTATATAATATAGTGATAGTTGAGTTTATTAAAATTATTTAATGTCTTAAATGAGATAATATATAGTGATATTCGGTAAATGGGTAGAGTACATAGTATTTATATCTGAACATTTATCTATAGGTAATAGAAGAATAGGAGTGTTAATGATAAGTTAAAGATCTGTATATTTGTTTGTTAATAAATCTTACGATGAACGGTTCGCTATCATGAGTGCTGATTTGCGGGAAAAAGTGGTTTTCTATATTATCAGCCACAAATTATACCAAAGTGAATTTGTTAACAGTCCAAAAACATACTTGTATTATACTTTGGTTTATGCCGATGGAAAATATGTTTAGAACTATCGAGCGAAGCGAAGATTGGACTAATATATATTTCCAATCGGTATTAATAATTTTTGGACTAAATGTTGGTAAAATAAAAAAACCTGACAGGAATTCCTATCAGGTTTTAATATGTAAAATGATTTCTTATAGTTCAATTATCTTTTTAGTAATTTCCTTACTGTTCACTTTTACCTTTATAATATAGGTGCCATTTGCTAAACCAATTTCCTTTGCGGAAAAACTATAGGTTAAATCGCCTGCATCTTCCGACTTATCTGTAATGATTGCTATTTTCTTACCAATAATATCATAAACAGTTATTTTTACATCTGATCTATTATCAATATGTAAATTAATATTAGCTTTTTCATGATAAGGATTCGGAAATACATCAAGTTTTATATTGTCGCCATCGTTATTATTAAGCATACTTGATGAGATAACATTTGAATTATAGGCAGCCTTTGTTGAGGTGCTATTTTGCCCATTCTCAAAAGTGTAAGCGGAGTTAATTAATACAAGAATTGGAAACCTATGCTCATTAACGTACCATCTATAGGTTATCTCTTCAATACTCGTAGTGCTCTCGTTTATTTTTTGTTTGTAACTCTTCACTTCCTTAATTCGAAGTGCATTAAGGAAAGATTTTTTCCCTGGAAGAATTAATGTACCAATCCCATCTCCAGTAACTTGGTAATTACCTATAATATCACCAATAGGCTTATTGTTAGAGTTATATTTCCCCTCGAAAACTCCTGAGTAGCTGCTGCTAAAGGAAAAGGGGTAGCGCATCTTTACAAATGGTTTTGTATACTCAATAGAGATAATTCCACTATTAGACACGTAACCGTATTGTTCTAGTTGATAACTGGTTGCATTGAAGAAAAAATAGCTACCGAATTCTTCAAGTACTGTATTTGCAGTCTCAAATCCACCAATATTTTTTAAAGAGTAGGGGTTTTGGACATTTCCTGTAAAACTATTTGTTGCCTCTAACATGGAGAAGTCCCAAACAACATTTTGCCCTTCAATGCCAGGATCAACATACTTTGTGAGTACCATGGGATTCTTCTCATTTGGCACTAACCCATGCGTTTTGAATGTAAGAATTGTTTGAGCATTGATAGTAACTGAAAATGTAATTCCAATCACAAGAGATAGAATTGTTTTCATAGCGTATAGTTTTTGGATATGAGTAAAGATACAAATAAATTTAAAGATTATCAACCCCTTGAATAGTAAGGACACAGGCAATTTATAGAAATTGCTGGAATTTAAGGACAATCTTTTTAAAGAAATTTAAAAATTGTATCGCTTAACTATTTGTTTTGCAATAAAGTAAAAAACAGTAATGTACCCTATGCAAACTAGCGTAGATATTCCAACTGATAGCGATTCTGTTGTTATTCCCATGTTCTGGAAACTTGCTGGTGACGATCCATTTATTTGAATTAGATCGCTTGTTGTTATGCCAACAAAATCTGGCATTGGAGTCAGGTTTGATATAATTTTAATAGGGAAGAATTGGTCTATTTGAGATGGAAAAAAAACTCTTAATATGGGTTCGATTGGGAAAAAGAATAGTATAAAGGTTACAATAGATAATGCATTACTTTTAAATATCAAAGCGAAAAGCATACCAAGCATCATGTATGCGAATGACTGAACAAAGAGTACTAACACATAAGAGGTCTTTTCAAAAATATCACTTAGCGAAATATTATTGGAGTAAATTAAGCCGAAAACAAATCCCGTTAATAGAACAATTAATAAAGCGTATAAAGCAAGAATAGTAATGATAACCATTTTAGAGTAGAGGATCTGATTGCGACTCAATCCATCAATTAGTTGCTTCCTAAATGTACGAAATTGATGTTCGTTTCCTACAAGGATAATAACTATAATGCCTAATAGTAGGTTGAACCAACTGCCAATCCACGAAAATGTTGCCCAGATATGTGGGAATGCAAAAAGTTTGTCGATTCTTAACCCTTGTATATTCAAATTGATTTGTGATCCAATGGTAGTTACCAGCAGAAAAAGAATAGCATGTAACAATATTATTGTTCGAAAACCAGGATATCCAAAAGTTTTAATGAATTCGATTTTGATTAGATTCTTCATTAGCTATAAATTCTGTGTTTTACCAACAAGTTCTAAAAATTGAGATTCTAAGGTTAGATGCTTTGGCTCTAATCGGCTTAAAATGATGCCTTGACTGAATAGCCAAGCGTTCAAATCGGATGGTGTATAACCTGCTTCAATTTCAATAGTGAACTGTTTATTCTCTTTACTAAGAACTTTACAGTTATTGTTTTGGTTAATTAATACGGAAAGAAGATCAAAATCATCCGTTTCAATAATGACAACTTGCTTTTCATTCAACAGCTCCGAAACTTTTCCAGAAGCAATGCACTTCCCTTTTTTGAGAATTATTACGCTGGAGCAAACCTTTTCAACCTCATCGAGGATATGACTTGCCATGATAATAGTTTTTCCTTTTACAGCTTGGGATTTAATAAGTTCCCTAACTTCTGCAATTCCTTCTGGATCGAGCCCGTTTGTTGGCTCATCAAAAATGAGGATTTCAGGATCTCCAATCAGCGTACTTGCCAAGGCTAATCGTTGTTTCATGCCAAGGGAGAGAGTATAGTAGGATGATTTACTTCGCTTTAGAAGACCAACTTCATCTAAAACTCTAGGAATATCATTTTCTCCCCTACCTCTTGCAAGTGCTGTGATTGCCAAATTTTTTTCGAGATTAAGGTAAGGATAAAAATATGGCACTTCTAGGAGTGAGCCAATTTTTCTATTAGCTACTTCGCCTGAAAGTCCATTAAACCAACTGAAATGTCCTCTTGATGCTTGTTTAACCGAAAGAATAATTGAAAGTGTAGTAGTTTTTCCACTTCCATTTGGTCCAAGCATTCCAATTACTTCTCCCCTTTGAACTTTAAAAGACAATTGATCAACTGCAGTGATACTGCCAAACACTTTGCTTATAGATTCAACATTTAAAATAGTTTCCACTTGAGCCGAGTTTATACGTACAATATTAATGAAAAATGATGCTAAGAACAAATTCAATTGCTAAATCATCTATTTCAATTATTGTAAAAGGGGTGACTTTAAAAAGGATATGATTATAAATTAATAGAAGCATTTCTAAGAATTAAAAAAGGTTGATTATAATCAACCTTTTTTAAGTAAACTTAGAATTATTGTTTTAGTTTCCTAGTTCAGAGAGGAATTTGATTCGGATAAGCCTAACTTCCTCTTCATTAAAATCTTCTTCGCCCAGATACTTCATAGCCTCTTCTAAAGACTCTGATTCAGCTTGCTCGTGGAAATATGAGAAAATTTCTTCACGCTTTTCCTCTTCAATCGTTTTATCTATATAGTAATCGATATTTATTTTAGTACCAGAATTAACTATAGCTTCAATTTCATTAAGGAGTTCGGGCATTTCAAGATTCTTTGCATTTGCAATATCATCTAAGTCCATTTTACGATCTATGCTCTGAACAATGTATACCTTTAGAAGGGACTTATTAGCGATTGACTTCACAACCATATCTTGAGGCCGGATAATCTCCTTATCTTCAACATACGATTTGATTAGGTCAATAAATTCTTTTCCATAACGTTTTGCTTTTCCCGCACCAACACCTGTGATATTTTGTAATTCTTCAATAGTAATCGGATATTGTATTGACATATCCTCAAGCGAGGGATCTTGAAATATAACAAAGGGAGGAAGGTTCTTCTTTTTAGCTGTTTTTTTCCTTAAATCCTTGAGCATATTAAAGAGTTCCTCATCTACAGCACCAGATTTACCCATCTGGGGTGCTCCTGTTTCATCGTCATCGGCCTCTTCGTATTCATGATCTTGGGTGAACATGATATCGTAAGGCTTTGCCAAAAATTCTCGACCTTTATCAGTTAACAACAGCAAACCATAATTATCTATATCTTTATCTAAGAATTTCATTACCATGGTTTGGCGAAAAATGGCATTCCAGAACCTAACATCTTTTTCGGCACCTTCACCGAAAGTTTCAAGTTTATTGTGTTTGTATGATTTAATAGCAGTATTGGCATTTCCGGTGAGAATATTGACAATATGATCTGCTTTAAATTTCTCTTTAACTGCAACAACAGTTTCAAGAATCATTTGTAGATACTCGTGTCCTTCAAATTGTTGCTTAGGATGTAAGCAATTATCGCATGATCCACAATTATCCTCTTTATATTCTTCTCCGAAATAGTGTAGAAGCATTTTTCTCCTACAAACTGATGATTCAGCATACGATACTGTTTCTAAAAGAAGTTGTTTGCCAATTTCCTGTTCTGCTACAGGTTTTCCTTGCATAAACTTTTCAAGCTTCTGAATATCTTTATAGCTATAAAATGTTAAGCACTGACCCTCGCCTCCATCTCGCCCAGAACGACCAGTTTCCTGATAGTAACCCTCTAAACTCTTTGGAATATCATAATGGATAACATAACGGACATCAGGTTTGTCAATACCCATACCAAATGCAATGGTAGCAACAATAACGTCTACATCTTCCATGAGAAATTTATCCTGATTGCCTGATCGGGTTGCAGAATCCATTCCTGCATGGTAAGGGAGAACTTTAATACCATTGACTTTTAATACCTCAGCAAGTTCTTCTACCTTTTTTCGACTTAAACAGTAAATAATCCCAGATTTTCCTGTATTATTTTTGATATACCTGATGATCTCCTTGGTAGCATTAACTTTGGGTCTAATTTCGTAGTAAAGATTGGGCCGATTGAAAGATGATTTAAATACACTAGCATCAAGCATTCCAAGGTTTTTTTGAATATCGCTCTGGACTTTCGGGGTTGCTGTTGCTGTGAGGGCAATCAACGGAGCGGTACCTATTTCGTTAATTATTGGACGAATTCGTCGGTATTCTGGTCTGAAATCATGACCCCACTCAGAAATACAGTGTGCTTCGTCAATAGCATAGAACGAAATATTTACCTGTTTTAGAAACTGTATATTTTCTTCTTTTGTTAGAGATTCTGGGGCAACGTAAAGCATTTTTGTAACCCCACTGGTAACATCCTGCCTAACCTTTTGTATCTGGGCTTTATTAAGAGATGAGTTCATGAAATGTGCAACACCATCTTCAACACTGAAACTACGCATTGAATCAACTTGATTTTTCATCAATGCAATTAACGGTGATATGATAATGGCTGTTCCATTCATTATTAAAGCAGGCAATTGATAGCAAAGTGACTTCCCACCCCCAGTTGGCATTAACACAAAAGTGTCGTTACCTGCTAAAACATTCCGAATGATGACCTCCTGATTTCCCTTAAAAGTATTAAATCCAAAATATTTATTTAAATACTCATTTAGGGAGATTTCCGCATTAATACTCATAGCTATGTTTTCCTTCTTCTTTAATAACAAATTTTACTGTAATATATAGTTGATTAATTGCACATTATAGCAAATTGCAATTTGTTCAATCTCTTGTTTCTAATTCATAAACCAAAAAACAGTACTTTTGTACTTTAAATTTACTAAAAATTCTTAAAAAAAATAAATCCTCTTATAGTTTTTTATAAAAAGGAGTTAAAAATAGTTAAAAAATGACAAATAGCATAAAACAGCTGGCAATTCAGACAATAAAAACTGAAGCTGAAGCAATAGGAAAACTGGCTTTGTATATAGATGATGACTTTGAAAAGAGTGTTTTATTGCTCTATAACATAAAGGGAAGGGTTATTGTGACGGGGATTGGTAAAAGTGCAATTATTGCAAATAAAATAGTTGCAACCCTCAACTCAACTGGAACACCTGCAATATTCATGCATGCAGCAGATGCTATACATGGAGATTTGGGAATAATCCAACCTGATGATGTTATTGTATGCCTTTCAAAGAGTGGTAATACACCCGAAATTAAAGTTCTAGTTCCATTAATTAGGAATTTAGGCAATAAAATTATAGCAGTAGTTTCAAATACTTCTTCCTATTTGGCTCAAAAGTCTGATTATGTGTTGAAGGCAACCGTTGACAAAGAAGCATGTCCAAATAACCTAGCCCCAACATCAAGCACAACGGCTCAATTGGTTATAGGTGATGCTCTTGCCGTTTGTTTGCTGAAACTTAGAGGTTTTTCACCTGAAGATTTTGCAAGAGTTCATCCTGGTGGTTCATTAGGGAAAAAACTATATATGAGGGTTTCAGATATTTTTTCTGAAGAAAATGCACCCAAAGTAAATTTAGATGATAAAATAAGAACAATTATTCTTGAAATGACATCTAAAAGACTTGGTGCAACTGCAGTAATTACTGAAAATGGTATGGTAGCCGGGATAATTACTGATGGCGATTTACGACGAATGCTTCAGAAAAATGATTCTGTTGAAAACCTTACTGCTAAAGACATTATGTCGGTAAATCCGAAAACGATTGACAAAGCGGAAATGGCAATCCACGCTTATAATAAAATGGAATCGCACAAAATTACCCAGTTGATTGTTACTGAAAAAGATAAATATGTTGGCATGATTCATCTTCATGATATTTTGAAAGAGGGTCTTGTTTAATTAAATGGATTTATGGCTGACGAACAAGAAGAACAGAAGAAAGAAATGACTTTTTTTGACCATCTCGAAGAGTTAAGATGGGTACTTATAAGATCTGCTATTGCAGTTACAGTGGCTGCAGGTGCTGCTTTTATAGGGTACAAATATTTATTTGATGATATTCTACTTGGACCAAAATCTCCCGATTTTTTCACAAATCGCATGATGTGCTATTTGTCTAAGATGTTAGATTCTCCAGCACTTTGTATTAATTCGGAGCCATTTCAACTGATTAATATTGATATGGCAGGACAATTTAATACTCATATATCAGTTTCAATGTATGCCGGTTTGATAATTGCCTTCCCCTATATAATATATCAACTTTGGAAGTTTATTAGTCCAGCCCTTTATGAGAGCGAAAGAAAAAAGGCAAGAGGAGCTGTTTTAATCATTTCCGCTTTATTCATAGGGGGTGTTTTTTTTGGCTATTATTTTATAACACCGTTTTCGGTTGATTTTTTGGGTAGTTATTACGTTAGCAATCAGGTTTTGAATCAAATTAATTTAACTTCTTATATATCACTTGTTTCTTCGCTATCGTTGGTTACAGGGTTGGTTTTTGAATTGCCCATACTGGTTTTGTTTTTAACCAAAATAAAGATACTTTCACCTGCATTTCTAAAAAAATATAGAAGACATGCATTCATTGTAATTTTGATCATTGCCGCAATAATTAGCCCTCCTGATGTGCTTAGCATGACCATTATTGCGATACCCTTGTGGTTGCTTTTTGAGGTAAGTATTCTTCTTTCATCAAGGATTATTAAGGAAAAACCAATTGCAAGTTAAAATTGTTTACTATTTTCGTTTTTTAAGATTTATAAATGAGAAGCAAAATTCATCGAATACAATTATTAGCGTTAATACTTTGTTTAGTTATTTTTAGTCAACAAGAAGCCTTTGCTCAGCTAACTAAAATTAGGGGCAAAGTAATTGATGCGGATACAAAAGAGTTACTTTCGTTTGTTAGCCTTGCCTTTAAGGGCACATCCATTGGTACCATTACTGATTTCAAAGGTGAATTCTTTATTGAGACTCGTGGAGCTACAGATTCTTTATTGGTATCATATGTTGGATATAACCCAAAATCAGTAAGTATTAGAAAAGGTCAATATCAAGAATTAAGTATAGAACTTAAGGCAACAACATTTGCTATAGAGGGAGTAACAATTATTCCTGGTGAGAATCCAGCTCACCCGATTCTCAGAAAAATCATAAAAAATAAATGGAGGAACGATCCTGAAAAACTTGAATCGTATTCCTATGAAAGTTATAATAAAATTGAGATTGACTTGAATAATGTTGATGATCAAATGAAGAAAAGAAAAATATTCAAGCAGTTCCAATTTGTTTTTAACTATGTTGATACTAACGCTATAACAGGTAAAACTTTTCTCCCAGTATTTATTACAGAGGCAATCTCCGATTATCACTATCAACGATCTCCTAAGATTGAAAAAGAGGTAATTAAGGCCACTAAAATTTCTGGAGTTAATAATGAAAGTGTATCTCAGTTTACAGGTAAAATTTATCAAAAGATAAATTTATATGATAACTATATAAATGTATTCGATCAAGGTCTTGTAAGCCCTATTGCAGATGGCGGTTTATTTTATTACAAATACTATTTGATAGATAGTACATTTATTGAAAAAAAATGGTGCTACCAAATATCATTTAAACCAAAGCGTAAAATGGAACCAACCTTTACGGGAGATTTTTGGGTTAACGACACAACATGGGCAATAGTAAAAGCACAGGTAAGGTTGGCGGAAAATGTCAATTTGAATTTTGTAAACGATCTTGTTGCATCAGCGGAATATCAGCTTGTAAATGATACTCTTTGGTTTCCTAAGCAGATATCACTTTTTGTTGATTTTAATTTAACCGATAAAACAACAGGCTTTTTTGGAAGAAAAACGTCATCTTATAACAATGTTAAAATAAAAGAACCAATTGTAGATTCAATTCAGGCAATTCAAGCCAATGTGGTTGTTCAGGATGGAGCACTCAAACAGGATGAGAAATATTGGGATAAAACACGTCCATTTAATTTGACCGATAAAGAAGCCAAAATTTATGAGATGGTTGACTCTGTTAAGCAGGTTCCTATGTACAAAACATTCTTCGACATAATTAACATGTTTGTTAATTATTATTATGTAGTAGGATATTTCGAGATTGGACCATACTATAAGACTTATAGTTTTAACGAGATTGAAGGTAATCGCTTCAGGGTATCTGGTCGAACAAGCAATAAGTTTAGCAAAAAGTTGATGCTTTCTACATTTTTGGCTTATGGTGATAAGGACAATCGTTTCAAGTACGGTTTAGGAGCATTGTATATGTTGAGTAAAAAACCTAGGGAGACATTGAAATTTGAATATAAGAGTGATATTGAGCAACTTGGTCAAAGCCCATACGCCTTGACTGAAGATAATATTATGACTTCCGTACTTCGTCGGAATCCTAATTACAAACTTACTTTAGTGAATGAATTTTCTGGTAATTACCAAAAAGAGTGGTTTGCAGGATTTTCAAATACACTTAGCTTTAGCTATAAACGCATATACCCATCAGATTCAATAAGATTTAACTTGAAAATTGATAATACACCTGTTACAAAAATTATAAGTACAAGTTTATCTTTAAATACTCGGTGGCTTAAAGATGAAAAGTATGTTACAGGGGAATTTGACCGTGTAAGTTTAGGTAGTAAATATCCTGAAGTAAATTTTGATATTATTGGAGCACAAAAAGGATTGTTTGGAAGTGATTACAGCTATCTTAAATTACATTTTAACTATTACCATAAATTTTCAATAAATCCTTTTGGCTATGCTCGAGTAATTGTTGATGCTGGGAAAATATTCGGTACTGTTCCATATCCGTTACTTCAATTACACGAAGGGAACGAGACATATGCTTTCGATAGATACGCATTTAACATGATGAACTATTACGAATTTGCTTCGGATCAGTATACATCATTATTCCTAGAGCACCATTTTCAGGGATTTTTTTTAAATCACATACCATTAATGCGCAGATTAAAATGGCGCGAGGTTGTATCTGGTAAGTTTTTAATTGGATCTATTAATGATAAGAACAAGAACGTGCTTGTTTTCCCCTATGGTTTACAAGAGGTGTCTAAACCATATATGGAAGCTGGAGCAGGTGTTGAAAATATATTTAAGGTTATTCGAATTGATGTTATGTGGAGATTAACCCACTTAAATAATCCAAATATCGAAAAGTTTGGAATACGTGCAGGTTTGCAAATAATATTCTAACATAATTTACTAGTTTTGTAGCTATCAAGCATTATAATATGAGGCTTTATACCAACAATCTTATTAAGCGTTACAAAGCAAGAACCGTTGTAAAAGGTGCATCCGTTGAGGTGAACCAGGGAGAGATAGTTGGTCTTCTTGGGCCAAATGGTGCTGGGAAAACCACAACTTTTTACATGATAGTTGGGTTGGTTCATCCCAATTCTGGAAGCATCTTTCTTGATGACCTAAATATAACCAATGAACCTGTATATAGAAGAGCACAACGAGGAATTGGCTATTTAGCTCAGGAAGCCTCAGTCTTCCGAGATTTAAGCGTTGAGGATAATATCAAATCAGTGCTTGAAATGACAACTTTTCCCAAGGACTATCAACGAGAAAAGGTTGAGTCGCTTATAACTGAGTTTGGCCTACAAAAAATACGGAAAAGTTTAGGAATTCAACTATCCGGAGGTGAACGCAGACGTACTGAAATAGCACGCGCGTTAGCATTAGATCCAAAGTTTATTTTACTTGATGAACCCTTTGCGGGTGTTGATCCAATAGCGGTTGAAGATATTCAGAATATAGTGGCTCATCTTAAAGATAGGAATATAGGGATTCTTATAACTGATCACAACGTTCATGAAACATTAACAATTACTGATAGAGCATACCTTCTTTTTGAGGGGGATATTCTCAAGGCTGGAACATCTCAGGAATTGGCAGATGATGAACAGGTTAGGAGATTATATTTGGGTAAAAACTTTGAACTTAGAAAATAAATTTCCCTGTACTTTCAGACTATTTTAACTATTATTTGTAATTAGTTATAAACATACTTGTGCTTTTAAAAAAAGATCTTACATTTGCACCACAATTTTCGCGGGTATGGCGTAATTGGTAGCCGCGCTAGACTTAGGATCTAGTGTCGAAAGACGTGGGGGTTCGAGTCCCTTTACCCGCACAAAACCCCAAAAGATCTTCTTTTGGGGTTTTTTATTATATTTAAATCAGTAATATATTTTTTGCGAATCGATAATGATTTGATTTTCTATTTGTTAGTAAATTTATTTTGTTATCGATTACATCTATTGTAAAATTTCATGAAACTAATCGTTATTATATTTTAAATTGCTTTCCTTTTTTATAGTTTTGTTTGAAGCACTAATTCAAATTTGGAGTGGAAGTTTTTAGTAATTCTCAATTATATAGGGGTATTATTGGACAAGATTTGGAGGCGTTGAACTACTTGTACTCCAGTTTTTTCCCAAAAGTTCTTTCAATGATCAGGGGTTATGGGGGTCAAGAGGCAGATGTTGATGATATTTTTCAAGAAGCTATTATAATTTTCTACCGTAAAGCTAAATCGAAGGAACTTGACGAGAATACTATTGTTCAACCTTACTTAATGGTTACCTGTAAACAGATATGGTTTAAATTTTACCGGGAAAAATCAAAATTAAAGTGGGATGAACTGCCTTTAGAGGAAAGTGGCGAGGAAATGTTGTTTATGGAGTACGTTAACAATAGAAAACGAACTTTGCTTTATAAACATTTTAAGATGCTCCATGCTGAATGCAAGAGAGTCATTAACGCTTTTTATGGTGGATTAAGTTATGAGGAAATTGCTGAAAAATTTGGCTTTTCTTCAAGCCAATATGCCAAACGAAAGAAGTATATTTGCAAAGAGATTCTAATAAAAAGTATTAAAAGCGATCCGATGTATAATAAAATATTTGAGATGGATGAATCGGAATTTTTATAGAGATATTGACGATTATATTACGGGCAAACTTTCGAAGGAAGAACGAAAAAGTTTTGAACGGGAATTGTTATTTGATGAGGGACTAAGAAAGGAATTAATCCTTTCTCGTAAAATAATGGCTGTTGTTCTTGAAGAAGAAGATTGTGTTAATTTAAAATCAAAATTAATTGAAGCAAAAACGAATGCGAAAAAGAAAAAATTTAAAATTCATTATAGATTAATCTCTGCATCTTGTCTAATTATACTGATTTGTACATCATTTTTCTTCTATCAGAGAATTCCACAAAAGCCAGAGAATATTTATAGCAAATATTATCAAAATTTTGATGCACCTTTGGTTAATAGAGATGCCTCTGGTCATAGCGAATTTTATGGTTTATTCTCCAATTATAAATCAAAAAACTTCGACAAAATTATCAATGAACTTGAGGGTAGGGTAAAAAAAGATCGTAAAAATAACATCTTAAACTTAATGCTTATTTCTGCCTATCTTGAAGTGAACAAACCGGAAAAAGCTGAATTATTAATTAATACCATCTTAAAAGAATCCAATACTGGTATATACGAAGAACACTATAAATGGTATCTCAGCCTTGCTTATCTTAATCAGTTTAAAATTGATGAGGCTATTAGAGCATGCAAGGAAACAGAAGATTCGAACAGCCAATTTGCTGTTTTTGCAAAAAAATTAAGGAAAGATTTAGAAAAACTGCATAACTAATCCAATCAATAAACAATTCGAACCTTATATCATTTTATTTATTGAGAGATACCCACAATAATACTTATCAGTATATCACTATTCCCATTTTTGGCATAAGAAAATTTTCAATGAATTTTTGGAGTATAACAAAGTAACCGGATGGCAATGTTGTTAGCTTTGCTAAGAGTTTGTAGTTTGCAGGAATAGCATTATTTGGAATGAACATAGGTAAAATAATGACAGACAGATTTTATGATTTATGAAAAGAGTTGGAAAATCACAGTTGGATACCTTAAATCATAGTTCAATACTTAAGCGCATTGCTAATTGTGTCAAAAACGCAATGCCATCAGCTATAAAAACATCATTATGGTTTCTCAAAATTACGATTCCGATATCATTTACCGTTACCCTTTTGTATCACTTTGGCATTCTGAACGTTATTTCTGAATTTTTATCTCCTGCGTTCAACCTTATTGGTCTTAAAGGCGAAGCTGCTCTGGTTTATATTACATCAGCATTCCTAAACGTTTATTCTGCAATTGCCGTTATCACATCTTTGAATTTTACATTAAGGGAGATGACCATATTGGCCATAATGAGTTTAATTGCCCACAACTTGATTGTAGAAACGGCTGTTCAAAAGAAGACAGGTTCTAAGGTCTGGCATATAATAGCACTTCGAATTATCAGTTCTATAGCGGCTGCTGCTTTACTAAATTTATTACTACCAGCTCAGATGGGATCATCAGGTTTGGGATTGCACCAAATTTCTAATCCTATATTTAAAGAAGTGTTGTCTACATGGACAATATCGGCATTGAAGTTAAGCATTAAAATAGTTGTACTGATAACTCTATTAATGATACTCCAGAAGATACTAATAGAGTTCAAAATAACCGATCTACTGACTAAAATCTTTGGTCCATTCCTAAAAATTATGGGATTGTCAGGATCTACCTCCGTAATGTGGATGGCCGCAAACCTTTTGGGTTTAGCTTATGGTTCGGCAATAATGATAGATGAGGTTGAAAGTGGTAGAATTACCAGACAAGATGCAGATCTTCTCAATTTTCATATTGCAATTTCGCATTCCAATTTAGAGGATTTAATTCTTTTTGCAGCTATTGGAGTGTCCGCTTGGTGGCTGTTTTTACCTCGACTAGGTATGGCAATTATTGTTGTGTGGGGGCGCAGATTTGCTACATCTTATAAGGGGAATTAAAAAAAATTTCTTTAATATGATTTTTTTTGATACCTTTTTTCAAGGCATTATTTATAGATAAGTGACCACTCCCTTCAAAGTTTTTATTTTACATATCGCTCCAGTGAACTTTTAATATATTTGCCTTTCTTGTTTCACTAATCCTTGTAAAAAATTGCCACATGATTTTAGACAAAACCTATGATTTGATAAAAACTAAATACAAAGATCAAATTGAAAATTTAACAATCTCGGATATAAGAGTTGGGGTATTCCTTACAGCTATTCGCTTGTCCGATGGTAGTTGTGGCGTTGCCAGTACAGATATTGATACCAATCCACCGTGTAGCAAAAACAATCGTGATTTTGGCGATTTCACACCAACAAAAATTATAGGTCAAAGGGTAATTGATTTACTCGAAACAAATAAGAAATTAAAATTACTTGATTCAATGAGAGTTGCGGTGTTGAACGCAATATCTCTACAAATACTTTCTAAATCGAATTATAAAATACTTGAAAACATAGACCCTATAGATCTTATTGATTTAAAATCGCAGAAAACCATTACGCTTGTTGGTGGCTTTCATTCCTATATTCGCAGAATATCTGAAACGAGTAACAAGTTATATGTTTTGGAGTTGGACGAAAATGTGCTTACTGAAGAGCAAAAGCAATACTATGTTCCTGCAAAAGAATACACTAAAACTCTACCCATTTCCGATGTCATAATTATAACAGGCTTAACACTGGTAAACAACACAATAGATGGTTTGCTTTCTGCAATATCACCCAATACACAGGTAATTGTTGCTGGACCTTCAAGTAGTTTAATTCCAGATGTTTTATTCGAAAATAAGGTTAATATTATTGGTGCAACACGAATAACCGATCCTGGCTTATTATTTTCGATTGTTGGTGAGGCAGGTACTGGTTTTCATCTATTTAAATACTGCGCTCAAAAAATCTGTATTCTGGATGAAAAAAATTAGTGAACTAAATGAGAAGTGGATTAAAGCCTCAATTGTAGGAACTATTTGGGCTGCATCGGAGATTGTTCTAGGTAGTTTCCTACATAATTTGAAGATTCCATTTAGTGGAAATATACTGACAGCAATTGGTATTATCATTTTAATTTCCGTAAGTTATATCTGGACTGAAAAAGGAATATTTTGGCGTGCAGGAATAATTTGTGCTTTAATGAAAACCATGTCGCCAAGTGCCGTGATTTTTGGGCCAATAATTGCCATACTTTGTGAAGCAGCTTTACTCGAAATTTCTGTTAGAATATTTGGAAAAACAATAGCGGCCTATATACTTGGTGCTATGCTTGCCATGTCGTGGAATTTATTTCAAAAAATAGTAAACTTCATAATATTTTATGGTTTCAATATTGTAGATCTTTACACAAATTTACTAAAATACACTCAAAAGCAACTTGATATACATTCTGATATAGTTTGGTTGCCAATCTTGGTTTTATTACTAATTTATTGTATGCTAGGATTTATTGCAGCAATAATTGGAATTAGAGTGGGTAGAAAAATCTTAAAACAACCAGTAGAACATAGAACAGAAATCATTGCCAATAGAACTTTTGAGCCACTGAATAGACGGAATTTCGATTTCAATTATTCAATGATCTGGCTTTTTGTTGATATACTATTAATAATTGGCGCATTAACTTTATTGAATTATACACCTTATATATATTGGGGACTATTTATTGTAAGTACTGTTACACTTTGGGCATTTCGATATAAACGGGCGTTGCGTCAGTTATCCAAACCAAAATTCTGGATATTCTTTGTAATCATAACAATGATCACCGCTTTTGTTTTCACTAAAGTTCAATCCCATGAAAATAGTTTGATGCAAGGATTATTGATTGGACTTCAGATGAATTTCAGAGCGGTTATTATTATAGTTGGCTTTTCGGTTTTAGGAACCGAATTGTACAATCCTCGGATTCGTGATTTTTTCCTCAAAACATCATTTAAACAATTGCCTTTAGCCTTAGAACTTTCGCTCGAAAGTTTACCATCGATGATTGCGAATATTCCAGAATTTAAAACAATTGTTAAAAATCCTATATCTGTGATTTACCAAATCATTTCACAGGTTGATTTTAGGTTAGATGAAATAAAAAATAGAATACAGTTTAATCAAAAAGTATTTATTATCACTGGGTCAATAGGTCAGGGTAAAACTGCAATGGTGCAAAAGGTTATTGAGGTATTTAAAGAAAAGGGTATTGCCATGGGTGGCATTTATTCCCCAAGGGTAATGGAAAATAATACCACCATTGGCTATAATATTATTGATATCGCAACTTGCGATAACGAGGAATTTTTAAGGCTCAAAGTCAACGAAAGCGTTATGGAAATTGGACGATTTAGAGTTCTCTCGAAAGGTTTGCAGAAAGGCTCGGACATCATAAAATCATCGAATAACAGGAATAATAAAATTGTTGTTATTGATGAGGTTGGAAATTTGGAGTGTGAAAACCAAGGTTGGGCAACAAGTATCCAAGATTTGATTGATAGATCAAATACTCATTTATTACTCGTTGTTCGTGATAGTATTGCAGAAAAAGTGATTCAAAAATGGAATTTTAAACAACCTTTTGTATTTAACATCTCTAAATACGATCATCTGGAAATCAGTAATTTAATTTTAGAACAGCTCACTTAATTATATTGATATAGAGATAAGTTTTTAATTACTTCGTTGTATAATCCTTAATATCTTTTAATTGAATAATATTGTAAAAAAAACCCTTCGAATTACTGAAGGGTTTTTTTATATATGTATATGAAGAACCTAGTTAAGTATGTAAGCTTCTTGCCACCATGTAGTTTCATAACCGTAAGCTATCCAGCCAAAACCTGCTGATGACCAGCCAGTTCCCCATGAATTCATGAATTTGAAAGCACCAATTGCATCATCATAACCAACAACGCAATAGCAATGTCCGCCTAAAGAACCTCCAACGAAGGTAGTAAGAACGGCGCCATTAGCTAAATACATAAATCCACTACTTACAGGACCTGCAACTATAACTGGTTTTCCAGCAGCCAATTGGGCTTTAATTGCGGTAGTAGTGCGAGAAACAGTGCTATAGCTCGCAATTTTATAATTTGCAGCGTCAGCCTTTTGGGTTGTATTAGGCTTTGTTGTACAGCTAACATCGGTATATGGCATTAAAGACCATCTGCAAACACCTTGCGATTTCAACAAATTCAAAGCTGTGGTTACATAAGCACCTGATGCACATGATCTCTTAACCTTAATTTGGTTGTAAACGTACTCAGGGCTGAAAATATTTACGCTGTAACTCCATGCAGCTGGGTGTCCTGTTTGCCAAAAAATGCTACGGGCATCATAGGTAGTTCCAAATGCAACGCATGAACCTTCACCACCTTGATCACCAATGGGAGGTACATTTAGCATCACTGCGGCTTTTGTAACAACACCTTCTAACTCTTTAGCTACTGGGATTTTAGCGTATTCATCAGCTGGTAAAAGATTGCAACCTAATGCATGAAGAGTACTTACTTCTTGATCATTAGTAAGCTTAACATCCGAAGATTTTTGGCAGGAGTTCATCATAAAACCCCACATTCCAATAATTAGTAGAACTGCAAATGATTTTTTCATTTTCTGTTTAGTTTTAAGTTAAAGTATATTACTTAACGTTAAGCAGATGCAATTTCTATTTTATTTTAATCCAAGTCAATTATTTTTAAACATTTTTAATATTTATTCTGGATTAGGTATATAAAAAGTATTGGGATTTAAGTATTAAATTTAAGTCCTTGTGCTAGAGGAAGATCGTTACCATAGTTGATATTTACAGTTTGTCTGCGCATATATTGTTTCCAGGAATCAGAACCTGATTCTCTACCACCCCCGGTTTCCTTTTCACCACCAAAAGCACCACCAATCTCAGCACCAGAAGTGCTCGTATTTACGTTGGCAATTCCGCAATCAGAACCACCTTCCGATAGCCATCGTTCCATCTCCATCATGTTAGTAGTAAATAGGGTAGATGATAAACCTTGTGGTACATCATTATTAGTAGCAATAGCATCTTCAAATGACTTAACCTTAATAAGATAAAGGATTGGGGCGAATGTCTCCTCTTGAACAATCTTGAAACGATTATCTGCTTCAATAATAGTGGGAGCGACAAATGTTTGGTTTTCGAAACCTTTACCTGAAATAATTTTTTTTCCGCAAATCAATTTTCCACCTTCCTGTATCGCATCATTAATTGCACTTATATATGCTAAAACAGCCGATTTATCAATCATAGGCCCAATTAAAGTTGCAGGATCAAGCGGATTTCCAATGCGTTTTTCGAATTGAGCGTAAGCTTTGGTTAGCCGATTTTTAACTTCATCGTATATTTTTTCATGAACAATAACCCTTCGGGTAGATGTACATCGCTGTCCCGCAGTTCCAATTGCCCCAAAAACGATAGAGGGAATTGCAAGATCGATATTTGCCGAAGGCATTATAATTGCTGCATTGTTTCCGCCTAATTCAAGTATTGTTCTACCGAATCTTTTACCTACAATCTCGGCAACATGTTGACCCACTTTTGTTGAACCCGTTACCGAGAGTAAGGGGATGCGCTTATCTTCTAGGAAATTATCACCAAGAACAGAACTTTTTGCAATGATAAGATTGAGAACCCCTTCAGGAACATTGTTTGCAACCAAAACATCGGCAATAATTTTATGAACAGCAATTGCAGTGAGAGGCGTTTTTGAACTTGGTTTCCATACAACAACATTACCGCCAATTACTGCAAGCATTGTATTCCAAGCCCATACAGCAATAGGAAAGTTAAATGATGTTACTATGCCTACAACTCCCAGTGGATGATACTGATCGTACATTTTGTGATTTGTACGTTCGGAACGCAACATAATCCCATTCATTAAGCGCGATTGTCCTACAGCAAAATCGCAGATATCAATCATCTCCTGCACTTCACCCATTCCTTCCTGAAGAATCTTTCCAACTTCAATGCTAATCAATCGACCCAGATCTTCTTTGTGCTCCCTTAATTTGATGCCGATTTGCCTTACAACTTCGCCTCTTTGAGGGGCAGGCCAATGTCGCCACTCTTTGAATATGAGATTAGCATTGGATATCATTAGCTCATAATCTTCAATGCTTGCTGTTTTTACCTCTGCAATAATTTCACCAGTTGCTGGATTTTCAGAGCTCAATAACGAACCACGTGTTTCAATCCATTTTGCTCCAGTACTTAAACCTAAATTCGTTTTTTTAATGCCTAGATTATGTAATGTGTTATTTATAATTTTGTCCATTTATCTAATTAGTTGATTGTTAAAAGTCCAATTTATTGGGGTTTGATTATTATTTACAAATTTCGTCTTTCATGAAGGAGTACCTATAATCGGTTGGAGGAACAAGCGTTTCCTTTATAGTTCTCGCGTTTGTCCAGCGGATGAGATTTAAGGAACTTCCTGCTTTATCGTTTGTACCCGATGCACGAGCCCCGCCAAATGGTTGTTGACCAACTACTGCACCAGTAGGTTTATCGTTGATATAGAAGTTACCAGCAGCATAACGCAATTTTTTCATTGCCATATTTATAGCAGCCCGATCTGTGGCAAAAATTGCCCCAGTTAAAGCGTATGGTGATGTTTGGTCACAAACATCCAATGTTTGCTCGTACTCCTCATCACTGTATAGGTAGATTGTAAGCACTGGGCCAAAGATCTCCTCTTCCATAGTAAGGAAATGAGGGTTAGTAGTGAGAATAACAGTAGGTTCTATAAAATATCCAATTGATTTATCACCCTTTCCACCAAAAATGATTTCGGACTCATTTGATTCTTTGGCCTTTTGAATATAGGTCATGATATTGTCAAACGAAGATTCATCAATCACAGCATTTATAAAGTTTGTGAAATCGGTTGGGTCGCCAATTTTTATTTCATTTAGATTTTTTAGCATCAACGCTTTAAAATCAGGCCACATAGATTTTGGAAAATAAGCCCTTGATGCTGCAGAACATTTTTGTCCTTGATATTCAAACGCTCCACGAATTGCTGCAATAACTGCCTCATCTAGCCTTGCACTTTGATGAACAAATAAAAAGTTTTTTCCTCCGGTTTCACCAACAAGTTTTGGGTAGGATCTATAGTTACTTAGATTATCTCCAATTTGCTTCCAGAAAAGGTTGAACGTTGATGTTGACCCAGTAAAATGGATACCTGCAAGCATTGGCTGTTTAAATATCTCCTTTCCAATAACAGAACCCTTGCTCGGAACGAAATTAATAACCCCATCGGGTAGTCCGGCTTCCTTAAAAATCTTCATCAATATATAATTGGATAGGATAGAGGTGGTTGCCGGTTTCCATACTATTGAATTCCCCATAAGAACAGGAGACATATTTAAGTTTGATGCAATTGCAGTAAAATTGAATGGAGAAACAGAGAAAACAAATCCCTCTAAAGGTCTATATTCAGTGCGGTTTAGATTAGAATCCTCGGATAAAGGCTGTCCATTATATATTTCGCTTGCAAAGAATGCGTTGAACCTTAAAAAATCAACTACTTCACAAGCCGAGTCGATTTCTGCTTGATAAGCATTTTTACTTTGCCCAAGCATTGTGGCTGCATTCATCAATGCACGGTATTTTTTCGATATCAGCTCAGCAATTTTTATTGTAACCGATACCCTATCTATCCAAGATGTTTGCGCCCACTTTTCACGAGCAGCAAGTGCAGCATCAACTGCCATTTGAATCTCTTTTTCACCTGCAATGTGATATGTGGCAAGCAGATGAGAGTGATTATGAGGCATTACAACTTTTCCGGTTACTCCAGTTCTTATCTCTTTTCCACCAATGATAAGTGGAATATCCATAACAGATTCAGAAAGATTCTTAAGTTCAATTTCTAATGCTACTCTTTCTGCTGAGCAGGGTGCATAACCCATAATAGTCTCATTTTTAGGGCGTTCAAATTTAAATATTGAGTTATTCATTTTAAAAATTTTATTTATTCGGGGACAAATATAAATACGTTATGCAAAAAGATGCATAACGAAAATCATGTTTTGAAAACAAAATATAAATTATAATCATTCTAAATAACATATTAAAACCGTGAATGTTCGAAAGAAATACTGTTAATCAATTATAAATCAGACATTTTTTCAAACCTGATTTTTATATTCGTTTTTTTTAATTTTGTTGAAAAGACTTCAATCAACGAAGAGAGACCCCAAAGGTCTTCAAGACCTTTGGGGTCTAAAATCTTGATCTATTAAATTTACAATTAGAATGGAACCGATAGAATACGGCTATACCTACCATTTATTCAATCAAGGGAATAATAGAGAGGATATTTTTATAGAAAGCGAGAATTATCGATTTTTTATGTTCTTATTCAAAAAACACTTAGCCGATATTTGTGAGGTTTACGCATATGCCTTGCTGATTAATCATTTCCATTTTTTGCTCAGGATTAAGGATGTGGATGAAATTAACAATTCCGAAATAACATGTAAACCTGCATGGCGCTATTTCTCAAACTTCTTTAATGCTTATGCAAAGGCTTATAATAAAAGTTATAATAGAACTGGAAGTCTATTCAGATATAAAATTCGAAGAAAAAAGGTGTTAGATGAAAAATATCTCCTAAATCTTGTAAAATATATTCACTTTAATCCTCAGAATCATAGATTGATTGACGATTTTAGGAATTGGTCGTATAGTTCGTGGCATGCCTATACAACCAATAAATCAACTCTAATAGCAAGAGAATTTATTCTAAATCAATTTGATGGAATTGATAATTTTATTGAACATCATCGTTTTATACAAGAATTGGATGATGAAGAGTAGAAGTTAAACGAGGATTTTAAACCACAAAGGTTTTTAAAACCTTTGTGGTTTCTATTGATTGAGGTCAGGAATTTTTCTTTAATTTTGAACAATTAAAAACTTAACCGATTATGTTTAAAACAAACGAATACTTCGATGGCAAAGTAAAATCTATTGCTTTTGAAACTTCTAATGGTTCTGCAACTGTGGGCGTTATGGCTAAAGGCGAGTATGTTTTTGGTACTTCAACTGTTGAGCACATGACTGTAACTTCTGGAAAAATGGATGTTAAACTTCCTGGCGAGACCCAGTGGAAAACTTACAAAGAGTTTGAAACCTTTATTGTTCCTAAGGATGTGAAGTTTGATGTAAAGGTTGATGGCGATACCTCTTACCGTTGCCTATATAAGTAAACATTTGAAGCGGCATAATTGTGCCGCTTTTGCTTGACTATCGATATGCTAATAAATGCTTAACTTATTTTTATGGCAGGTCCAAAAGGGTCAAAGTATTACGATATCTTTCTAGATTTCTCTATCTTCCTCAAACATAAGGAGGATGGTCATCCTATTTTAACGGAAGAGCACTTTGAACTTCTTTTAAATATTGGAGAGTTAGGCTCTTTAGTTGCTTCGGCGGAGAAAATGAAAATTAGTTACCGTAAGGCTTGGGAGTTGGTTCGACAATCGGAGAAGACCCTAGGATTTCAACTAATTGAGAAGCACCGTGGTGGTAGGGACGGTGGAAATTCTGTATTAACTGAAGAAGGGAAGAATTTAATTGAGGCTTACAAGGAATTGCGTTTTGAGTTTGACTCATCGGTAAAGAGGATAGTTAAGGATTTTTTTCACAAGATAAATGAGTAATAGCGATAGATGTTATATTTAGTGGGGATTGACGATACTGATAATTTAGAGAGCAGAGGAACTGGATTTATTGGACGTACAATGGGCGAGCAGATAAATGCTTCGGGTTTGGGTATTTGTGGCGGGGTATCAAGGCATCAATTGCTATTTGATCAAAGGGTTCCTTATACATCGCATAACTCATCACTTTGCTTAGAAATTGAGACTGATAAACCTGACGAGGTGTGGAATTTAATGGTTGAATATCTACTTGAAGCTTGTGCACCCGGCTCCGACTGTGGTTTATGTATGGTTGATGCTGATAAAATTCCTGAATCAATTGTAGAATGGGGGCAAAAGGCAAAACGTGATTTGCTAAGACAGATTGATGCTCACGAACTCGCAAAGAAAGAGAATGTTAGATTGATTGGTTTAACAGGCAACCACGATGGGGTAATTGGTTCAATGGCTGCTGTGGGATTACGAGCATCGGGTAGTGATGGACGGTTTGTTGGGTTAAGGGGAACCGAGGTAAGAACAATAAGCGGGGTTAAAACTTCTGCAGAATTAAAAAAACTTGTTCATTTGCATAAAATAGTAACCACTGAGGGTGAACTTGTTGATGACCATTCTCGAATATCATTAGAGGGTTGGTTAAGACCTGTACATCGCGATGGTCTTATTACTTTGATAGTTAATAGAATTGATAATAATGAAGAATATGGCTACCAGCTTGCAGACAAAGAGTATATCAAAGGCATTTCCGATTAGTTTTTCAATAGCAGTGCAATTTATGCTCCTGCTTATGGTGGGTTTTATTGCAACATGGCTACATCTGCGTTTTAGAATTCCACTGAAAATGCCGGGCAGACATGGACTTGAATTCATGTTGCTAATTATGGGGGCGAGGTCTTTGTCGAACTTAAGATTGGCTTCAACCATTACAGTTACAGGTTCAATTTTAGCCTCTTTAATTCCGGGCTTAGGCTATGGCGATCCATTACTGCCATATATCTACCTTGTCATGGGAGCCACAATTGATTTTGTATGGTATAATTGGAAGTCACTTTTAGTTTGGATTCCAATAGCTGCATTGCTGGGTGGAGTTGTATATAGTTTTATACCAATATTTAGGATGTTTTTATCTCCACTATTTGGCTCAATCCATTCATCATTAAGTAATGGATTACTATTTCCTTGGATGACCCATTTTGCCTTTGGATTTATTGGTTCATTGGCTGGTGTTGGGTTGGTTGTAGGAATAAAAAAACTTAAGAATAAATAAAAATATTGGGTGTTTGAAAGGTTTGAACACCCATTTTTAACATATACCGATATGAAGTATATTGCTTGTCGTATTCTATTAGCCATTGCTTGTCTAGGTATAACAGGTGTTTCATGCAGCAAGTCGGAAGCGGATGCTGGTGCTCCAACCATCGAATTGGTTGATGGAAGTAATTTAATTACGGTGGATACTTCGGCGATGGAGGCATCGATACTTCATTTTAGGGTTCATTGTAAATGGAATGGAGAACAAACCCTAACGAACTTAATAGTTGCAAGCAACGGAATTCGTGTTGTTGACGAGGGAATGAATATCAAAGAATTTGAAAGAAATGTTGATTTTGCTAAAAGCAGTAGCGACGTTGATTCAATTGCATTTACAATACGTGATATTAAGGGTGGTTCATCTTCTACCTTTTTGAAGGTTCAGAAGAAGGCAGGTTCTGGTGGCGGCGAACTTATTAAGTACGATAACATCACCCTAAATGCCCAGAATTCTGTTGGAGGGAAGAGTTTTCTTTCTTTCTCAAATGGAACTGCCTATACTTTGCAGGATGCGTTTGGTGTTCAGCAAACTATCAATCTGCTTTATTACTACGATGCGATATCTGGAGAGGCCAATACAATTGCTTCGCCCGGAGCGAATGTTGACGCATCGATATTTACAGGAACTTATGGCTTATCAAATTGGACTGTAAAGAATACCTCACGTTTTTATCCAATTACATTAACTCAACAGCAATTTGAGACTATTTCCGATCCTGTTTTTGTGATCAATTCATACTCCGAATCGCAGGGAAAACGTAAGGCGAAAAACCTTGTAGTTGGAGATGTGTATTCATTTAAAGACGAAAGTACTGGCAAATACGGTATTTTCAGAGTGTATGAGGTAGTTGGGGAGGATGCTGGTAAGGTGGTCTTTTCCATCGTAATGCAAAAGTAAAATCAATTAAGCATTCTGAGAAATCTATGAAATCTGCATTTTGCATTATCAGCCTAATAATAATTTCTTTATCTGGTTACAATCAAAATTGTTTCAAGGGGAAAGTTGTGGATGCTAATTCCAAGAAACCGCTTGCAGGTGTTACTGTTAAGGTAGTGAGTGAAACAATTGGGGCTATTACTGGTTTAAATGGAGAATTCTTACTTTGTGAAATTAAGCAGGAAACAATTGATCTTTTATTTAGCCATATAGGTTACAAGCCAGTTTATAAGTTACATGTAAGGGCAATTGATTTTGTGGAGGTAAATTTAATGGAATCGCCAATTGCGTTAGATCCGATTGTTGTAACTGCAACCCTTACCCCGCAGTCAACATGGGAGGTGCCAGCACTAGTCAGTGTAATTGATAGTGTTAAGGTACGATCTCAGTCCGCATTAAATACAGATGATTACTTAAGAACAATCCCCGGATTGTATATCGATAGATCTAATGGGGTTTTCTCAAAAAATGCAGCGGTTACAATGCGTGGATTGGATGGCTCGAACCGAGTTTTGATACTGTACGATGGCGCTCCGCTGAATAAAACATCTTACGGGTTTATCAACTGGAGTTTGATTTCGCCTGATATGGTTGACCAAATAGAGGTTGTACATGGCCCTTCATCGGCATTATTCGGGAATAATGCCATGGCAGGTGTAATAAACATCAGAACGAAAGAACCGCTTAATTCTCCTTTTTACGGCTCAATTACTGGTGAGGCTGGTGGTTTTGGTTTGTATGGTACAAGGGCAATGATGGGAGGAAAGATTCCTGTTTTGAAAAAGGGCATTAGCATAATGACAAATGGGTTTTACAGAAAGGGCTATGGTTATATTGTTGATCCTCCCGAAGTTAGAGATTCTACAAGTGCTAAATCTTATATCAATGAGAAAGGTTTAGTCGTTAAAGCAATTGTTTCTTTATCCGATAGTTCAACCTTTTATATTGGAGGTAATCTTTACGAGGATAAAAGAGGAGCGGGGAGAGCGGTTTACATGAGCGATGGTAGCTTTGATGCTTATACTACTAAGCGTTTAAGATTCGGCTATAATGGAAGAATTGAGAAGTTTAAACTTGAGATTTATGGTTATGCTCAGCGGGAGAATTACTATCGGCAGAACGAGGCAGTAAACACATCCGGTGATTACAAACTATTCCATACTTTTCAGGTTTCAGGAGATTTAGGGCTATGGGCAAATGCATTACGAAGGTTAGGCGTAAAAAACGAACTAATCGGAGGTGTTGACCTTAAACATGGCTGGATGGATGCCGAGGATATTTACAGAACATCTACTGATGATGTACTACGCAAAGGAAAGGTAACATTTGCTGCTATGTTTCTTCAGGATGAACAAACTTTCTTTGATTCAAAGTTAAAGGTGTTGGGCGGACTCAGATTCGATGTTGCAACCTTTTTTGATGGATTGCTAAAAGTTTCTGATCCTACAAAGAATACGGGTTTTGGTAGAGATACTCTGGCGAATTTTCCTAAAAGTTCATGGAATTCATTAAATCCAAAACTTGGTATCAGGTATTTGCCAAATAAGTGGCTAAGCATTTATGGTTCGGTAGCTTCAGGGTTTATGCCTGCTAAATTGGACGACCTTTGTTCAACAAGAAAGATTACAAAAGGATTTAAGTTGGCAAATCCAAACCTAAAACCAGAGAATCTCTTAACCTATGAATTGGGTGGTGGTCTGAGATTTAACTCAATTTTAAGGCTGGATGCTGCATTATATTTATCGAAGGGATATGATTTTCAGTATTTTGTTTCAACAGGCGATTCAATAGATACTGGTGGCGATGGCCTTAAGCCGATTGTTAAGCGTGAGAATATCACCTCGGTTAGAATTATGGGAGGAGAAATATCAGTAAGTCTCAATCCTTTTAAATGGTTAATAGTAAGGGGGAATTATTCCCAGAATCATTCTGAAATTATTGCATTTAAAGCAAATCCGCTGGTTAATATCGATTTAAAAAGGAAATCACTTGCCGAAGTTCCACTCAATCAAGCATCTGGCGAACTAATTATGCAGAGTAGATTTGTTAATGCTGGACTTGTTTGGATCTACATTGGCTCTCAGTGGGGCGATGAGGTTAATAGTTATAAGATTGATCCTTGGAATACATTCAACTTAAGACTTTGGAAAGATTTCAGATCTATTAAATTTACCCTTGATATACAGGACTTACTGGATAATCCTTATACCGATAAAAAGGGGTTAATATCACCCGGAAGATTCTTTCAGTTTTCAGCAACATATAGTTTTAAATAACGAGAGTTTGGTATAAGAATGTGACAATGGCAGAGACATATAATTATTTAGTATTACGATGGAAGGTTGGAATGATGGAATAATGGAACTGGAGCGAAGCGGAACTCGACGAAGTCAAAACAAGGGGTTAGATTCTTACTTATTTCTTCCATTTTTCCATTGTTTCAAATAAAATAGATTGATACATAAGTTAATACATTGTTTCTTGAATCGAACAGACTTTAAATAGCAGTATTGATAATACTTACGGATATGTTAACTAATAAGATTAAAATTATACTACTAGCCTCAATTGCATTATTTTCATGCGGTAGAAAGGCTGAAAAGGTTAACCCTTTTACGGGAGAACTTACAATTTTTCATGCGGGAAGTCTATCAATGCCGATGAAAGCAGCAGTTGATAGTTTTAAACGATTGTACCCAGCAGTAACATTCAAACTAGAATCGGCAGGCAGCGTTGAGTGCGCCCGCAAGATTACAGAATTGGGTAAGCAATGCGATTTATTGGCATCAGCCGATTATAAAGTGATTGATAAGCTACTTATCCCTCAGTATGCATCATGGAATATCCCATTTGCTGGTAACGAGATGGCGATTGTTTATCAAGAAAAATCAAGGCATTCACAGGAAATTAGTAAGGATAACTGGTTTGAGATTTTAGCAAAAGATGACGTTGCCTTTGGTAGAAGCGATCCAAATTCTGACCCTTGCGGGTATCGAACTGTTATGACGATTAAACTTGCAGAAAAGTATTACCTGAATACAACGATTTCAAAGACTCTCCTTAGTAAAGATACCAAGCATATTCGCCCTAAAGAGGTTGATCTCCTTGCGTTACTTGAAAGCAATACGATTGACTATATCTTCCTATACAAATCAGTTGCAATTCAGCATGGACTGAAATATCTTACGCTACCTCAAGAGATAAATCTTTCGAATCTTACAATGGATTCACTCTACAAAACCGTTTCGGTTGAGGTAAATGGAAAAACACCCAACTCAAAACTAACCATGTTCGGAGAACCAATGGTTTACGGGCTTACAATACCTAAGAATTCTCCAAATCCAAAATTGGCGATTGAATTCGTAAAGTATTTCTTAGAGCAGAACGGGGGTCAGGCAATAATTAAAGAGATGGGGCAAACTCCGATTGTGCCTTCATCAACTTTGTCGTATGACAGTATTCCTAAACCGTTGAAAGGTTTTGCGTTGAAGAAAATAAACTAGTTTTTGCAATAAATAAGCTTTCTTGTCATTCCGGGCGAAGTCCCGGAATCTATATCTTTGTAAAAATACAAAGCATCGCATATTACTTATATATCATGACGAACAGCAGAGACACAGTTTTGTATTTAGGTGTAACAAATGATATTAAAAGAAGAGTAATTGAACATAGAACCAAACAAAATGAAGGATTTACCAAAAAGTATAATTGCGAAAAATTAGTTTGGTTTGAAAAATATGAAGATATTCGATTGGCAATAGAGCAGGAGAAAAGGATGAAGAAATGGAAGAGGGAATACAAGGACAATATAATCAACAGTTTTAATCCAGAATGGAAAGATCTTTTTGAATTTTTATAATGGGATTCCGGGACTTCGCCCGGAATGACAAGAAACAGTGAGTTTCGCTTTTAGAATAATTTTTTAAAATAAAACCTTTAATGCCATCTAAACTTAGCAATAGCATAAGAGATTTTAACCAGAGTTTTTCTTGGTTCAGGCTTATTGCCTCGTTGTTAGGTGGTGTACTACTTCTATTCATCATCTCCCCTATACTAGGAATGGTATTTGCAACCCCATTGGAAAGTCTAATCAAAACAGCAGGTGAGGACGAGGTTCAACAGAGCATCTGGCTTACTATTTGGGTTGCTATGGCTGCCACTTTAATTTTTGCAATACTTTCCATTCCGCTTGCCTATTTGCTGGCACGTTTCGAATTTCCTCTAAAACGATTGGTTCTAGGAATCATAGATCTACCAGTAGTTATTCCTCATTCCGCTGCGGGTATAGCTTTACTTGGGTTTATGGCAAGGGATAGCTTTTTAGGTAAAACTTCTTCCTCGTTGGGATTTAGTTTTGTAGGAACTTCAGGAGGAATTGCGCTTGCAATGGCATTTGTAAGTGTTCCATTCCTAATAAACTATGCAAGGGAGGGGTTTGCTGCAGTTCCTGAACGTTTGGAGAAGGCGGCGTTAAACCTTGGAGCAACGCCTACAAGGGTCTTTTTTACTATATCGCTTCCTCTTGCATGGAAAAGCATTGTGTCGGGACTTATTATGATGTTTGCTCGTGGAATGAGCGAGTTTGGTGCAGTAATAGTGGTTGCTTATCATCCTATGATAACACCTGTTCTGATTTTTGAACGATTTGGATCATTCGGACTTAAATATGCACGACCAGTTGCCGTTCTATTTATTGGGGTTTGCTTGCTGGTATTTGTTTTGGTGCGATTAATAGCCAGAAAGGAGCACCGCGATGCTTAAGGTTGAAGGTTTATCCAAAAAATTTAAAGAATTCGCAATATGCGATATAACCTTTGAGGTGAACAAAGGTGATTATTTTATGCTACTTGGCCCATCGGGTGCTGGAAAATCAATGATTCTTGAAATAATTGCGGGTATTGTTAAACCTGATAATGGGCAAATTTGGATTAATGGTATTGATGTAACCAAAGCCAGCATTGGAAGGAGAAGCGTAGGTCTTGTTTTTCAGGATTTGGCAGTATTTCCTAATATGTCGGTATCGCAGAATATTGGATATCCACTTCGCCGTAAAGGAATTAAAAAGGTAGACGAACAAATAAAGGTTTTTGAAATTGCAGATAAACTTTCAATCTCAAATCTTCTCGATAGAAACCCTGCATCGCTCTCAGGCGGAGAATTACAAAGGGTGGCATTGGCACGTACACTTGCACTAGAACCAACGGTTTTACTACTCGATGAACCCTTATCATCAGTTGATGTACAGCTAAGATCTGGGCTAATGGCTTTGCTTCGCAACTTAAACCGTGAAGGGCAAACGATACTTCATGTTACTCACGATTACGATGAAGCTATTTCACTTGGAAGTCATGTAGCCGTTGTAAACAGTGGAGGAATCGTTCAAAAAGGCACACCTGTTGATGTTTTTCGGAATCCTGCATCGGAGTTTGTAGCAAATTTTAGTGGTATAAAGAATTTCTTTCAAGGCTCAATATCTGATACAACGGAACATGGGTTAAAAGGATTTTCCATAAATGGCCTTAAAGTGTGGCTATATACTGATGAGGTTGAACCCAATGGCTTTGTCTGTTTCCCCGAAAATGCGATTAGCGTTTCAATCGAAAAGCCTGAAAATAGTGCTTTGAACACTTTTCAGGGTATAATTGTAGATATCTTTCCACAAAAACATGGGTTTGAAGTTTGGCTTGATATTGGAATTCGTGTTGCGGCTTTAGTAACTTGGGAATCCGTTGAAAAACTTGGACTAAAGACCGATAAGAAAGTGTGGATATCGGTTAAGGCAAATTCGGTAAGATTTATCCCAAAAGTTTAATTCGTAGCCCTAAAATCAATATTTTCAGGATAAATTAATGTTTATAACGATTGTTTTATATCTTTAAAATGGATATAAAAAATCTCTTATGCGAATTTGTTTTCTGCTGATACTGTTCCTTTCAACAGTTCTATCATCAACAAGTCAAGATTTAGTAAACTCAAAGAGAGAGAGTTACTACGTCTACGTTTATAAGATTACAAACAAGCAAGCATTCAGCGTTTATCGGCATAAACGTATCGAAGCTGATGAATTGCTATTTAAGCATCTTGTTGACTCATTTCCTGCACATCAATTAAACACAGAACGGCTCAGTCGTGGGCACTATTTATTGGTCAAAGCGCAGTCAAACCAGTTGAAACTAAGCATTCATTCTGAAAATAAAATGACTCCGTTGATTGTGAACAACAACAATGACTTCTGCATGGTAATAGCTGGTACAGAAGGTTTAATAGAGGATGCAATTGTAAGAGTTAGTGGAAAAAAAGTGAGATTTGACAATAAAACTCATACATATCGTTTACCCAAATCGCACCCTGATGGATATCTCTCAATTGAAAAGGATGGGTTTATTGGAATATATCTACTGAGTAAGAATTATAAAACCAATAAAGTAAAATTGGCATTATCTCAAAAACCAATACGTTATGTTTGGATGCCAGTTAGACTTGTAGTTGGATCTCCGTTCGATTTAGTAAGAAGTTTTGTTAAAGGTTACCCTTCGGGTATTTTCTACTACTTATGGAAACCGTTTGGTGATGTTTCTAGAAGCATTAGATATGGAGAACCTGAAGGTTGGATTGCCGCTGTAACCGATTTTGCTGAATCAATTAGTTATGGTGAGCCAGAACCTAGAATGGAAAAACTTTGGTGTTTTTTCAACCATAGTTTTAGACAAAAGAAAGGATTCATAATTTTAAACAAACCCATCTATCGGTTGGGTGATACATTGAAATTAAAGGCTTTTGTTGCCGACTCTAAAGGAGAATTGAAGAATGAAATCCTTGAGCTTTTTGTAAATCAGAAAAAGATAAAAGAGATTACCCAGTATAGAAAAGGTTTTTACGAAACTCAGTTTGTACTTCACGATAGTTTAAATCTTAGGCTGGATCAATCTGCTAGTATTAGATTGGAAAATATTAAAGGGCAATCTGTTGATACCTATTTCAGTTTGGAGGATTACGAATTAAAGAACAATACCTTTAGTGTTAGACTGGAGAAGAAAGATCACTTTCGAGGGGAGAAAAATAGTATAATCTGCACGGGTAAAGATGAAAACGGAAATCCTATTCCTGATGCAAGAGTTGAGGTAATTTTACTGCCAAAAAGGATTAACAAAACACTATCTCCTGAAGTATTCATCCCTGATACGCTATGGAAATACTCTCGTTTATTAGAGGATATGCCTGAAACTTCCATCGCAATTCCCGATTCAATATTTCCTAAAGCCATAATTGATTATTTGGTGAATGTGAGTTTTAAAGATCAGGCTAATGAATATCATAGGTTTAACGAGAACGGATGCTTTATAGGTGATACTTCCAGAATCATAGTTGATCTTAACGGTCAAGATTCTTTAATTGCACGACTTTATTATAGGGGAAAGGAGACGAAAGGCACTGGCACACTAAAGATTGATGATCAAGCCCACCAGAAAATTTCGTACCCTTTTTCATTTAAACCCAACCCAACTAAAAAGGTTTATGATTTCTTTGAAATGAGTACAAGGTTAAAATATTATTTACCTGCTAATTATAGCGATGTTTCGATTTCTGCAACAAGAACCGAAGATTCAATTTTTGTAAACATTGTCAACATCCGAAAATTGAAAGTTGATTATTTCATTTATCGGGGCAATAATGAATATTATAGAGGTGTGTGTGACTCAACTGAAAACTTTGCAAAAAGTTATAGGTCAAAGAAGATTTGCTCCATGTATGTAAGTTATGTATGGGCAGGTGAGGTAATTGGAAACAATTATAGCGTTAATCTTAAGGATGACTTGTTAAATCTTGATTTAATTGCTCCTCCTAATGCGGTTCCTGGTCAAGAGGTGGAGTTTAAAATTGCACTTACCAATAGTAAAGGACAACCTGTTTCGAATGCTGATTTAACAGCTTGGGCTGTGACCAGTAAATTCAAGAAAAATCAGGAGATAAATTTGCCAAATTTTGCAAAAGAACCAAAGGCTCGAATGCTTAGGAATAGATTCTTTGTTAGACTTCCTAATGATGTGAATGTTAACCGAGATTTAGATTTTAAGCGGTGGGGTCGACCATTGGGAATCGATACCATTGAATTTTATAAATTTCTTTACCCTAAATATGGACTTTACATCAATGAGATAAAATCGGATGATAGCGTAACGCTTATATCTCCTTACCTTCATAGCAATGGAAAACCTATCGGTATTCAGCAGATAAATATAAACGGTTGGCCTGTATACTTTGGTTTAGAGCGTGGAAGTAAACCCTACATCTTTAATGCATCGAGGTTTAATAATATTGAATTTATTGCTAAAGACAAGATTTATAAAATTAAAGATTTCTCCCTTAAAATTAATCGTAAAACTATTGTAAACTTCGATGTTTCAAAACCAAATAGTTTAGTAATAATTAAGGAAAAAGATGATAAAGCGCTAAGGCAGCAAATCTATGATGCGAATAGGTATATTCTAAGAGTTAGAAATAGCGGAAATATTAATAGTGTTAAGGGATTTATCATACAAAATCAAAATACCTTTCTTGTACCGTCCGCTTATGCTTATTACAGAGGGTTGAATTTAGCACCAATTCTTTCAAACGACTTTGATTTTACTGCATACGGTAATAATTATAGGATTGGATTTGTTCCAGGCTACGAATACACTTTTGGGCAAAAAGTGGTTGTAATGAGAACCACCAAACCTTTTACCAAATACGATATCAAGTATAGTGTATACAACATTTCATGGGATTTTGAGGATAAATTTCTAACCCGTAAGGATGGTATTAATTTCATTAAACCTAACAGAGATCCATTTAATGCTTTATTTACAGGCACCTATTCAAGCACCTATAATGGAGCTAAGTTGCATTTTGTCAATAATTCAACAATAAAACCAAATGCTATCGTTGTACTTAGCCATTCTGATCCTGGGTTTATTATTTGTGATAAAGAGTTATTTCGTTATGGAAAAAATTATCAGATATCAAGTACAGGCTATTATCGGTTATTTCTATTCTACAACGATGGTATCAGAGCTAGGGACTCAATCTTTATCTCCGCTAAGGGTGAATTTTATATGGAGATAACAGATAGTCATATTGGTAACTCACCCATAAAAAAAGCCCATTATACTGAAGTCTCAAAAATAGTAGAGGGGTTTCCAGTTTCACCATCTGAATTTGCTAATAAGTTATACCATGGATCAATCCCTTTTGTAAAAAAGAATGTTACAATTAGTGAGATTCGCGATAGCAAAAGGGTAAACTACTCGGGAAATGCTATTTACGGAAAAATTACTTCTAATGAAGATGGTTTGCCAATACCAGGTGTTTCGGTAGTCATTAAGGGCACAAACATAAGCACGATTTCAGATATCGAGGGCAACTATCAAGTATATACTTCGAGCGATTCGCATGTTTTGGTATTTAGTTTTGTAGGGATGAAAGATCAAGAGGTTTCAATTGAGAATAGTCCAGAAATTAATATTGAACTTCAAGCAGAATCTATGGCTTGCGAGGAGATTGTGGTTACTGCTTTTGGATATTCTCCCAAATCGTTTTCACTTGCGGGGAAAGTAGCAGGAGTTCAGGTGTCTAGTTCTAATGGTTTATCACAGCCAATTCTAATAAGGGGCTCAGGTTCAATTAGTGGAAGTAATCCCCCTCTGTACGTGGTGGATGGGGTTATTATGTCACAGGAAGAGTGTAGCGCATTAAACCAAGCATCTATTGAATCAATGTCAGTTCTAAAGGGCGAACAAGCAACCAGCTTATATGGCTCTCGTGGAGCCAATGGGGTTGTTATTATCACAACCAAAGGAGGAACAAAACCGATTAGCATCAAAAATGCCTTGGCTGATTCAAGTTATGCTGCTGGGTTGGAAAATGCGAGTTCATTGCGTACAAGTTTTTCGGATTATGCATTCTGGAAACCAACACTGTCAACGGACAAGAATGGTATTGCCAAGTTTAAAACAAAACTACCCGATGATATAACAACATGGAAAACCTATGCAATTGCGGTTGGTAAAGATCTTAAGATGGCTAAAACTCAAGGTACAATAAAAGCCTTTAAACCTGTAATGGCTTCACTTTCATTACCAAGATTCTTAGTTGAGGGTGATTCCGTGTACGTTAAAGGTAGAGTGAAAAACTATTCGGAGCAGGATGAAAAGGTTTCAAGAAATTTCAAGTATTTGAGCTTCACTAAAACCCTCCCTGATAGTTTATTGCATAAGATTATTAATGACTCTACCCTTGTTATTGCTCCTGTTGACGATAGTATATCAGTTGAGTATTCAGCAAAAATTAAGAACGGTATTTCCGATGGTGAACGTCGCAAAATTCCACTAAATCGAATTGGAACACTCGAAACCAAAGGCATATTTGTTTATGCCGATACCGATACAACCTTTACCGTTCCTGATTCTACAATAGGTAAAAACACAACAATATATGCAACATCAGGTAAATATGACTTCCTTAAGTCACTTACAGAATCAATAGTTAACTACCCATATTTGTGTAATGAGCAAGCAGCATCCAAATTAATTGCACTACTAACTCTTGAGAAAGCAGCAAAAATTGAAAATAAACCATTTAAGCAAAAGAAAGATGTTCAGAAATTAATAAAGAAGTTGCTTGAATCAAGAGGAAAAGGAGGTTTATGGGGTTGGTGGAAGGACGGTAACGATGAGCCTTGGGTATCTAGCCATGTTATAAAAGCGTTGCTGATGGCTAAAAAAGCAGATTATAAGTTTGATCTTAATATTAATTCAATTGTAGAATCTCTGAAAAAAAGGTTGGAAGAGGCTAAATATTTCTATGAATTGGTTTCAACACTAGACATTCTAATTGATATCGATAAATCTACTGATTATAAGGTTTACATTGAAAAGGTTGTAAAGGAAAATAAATTATTCAAATATAATGCCTTGATAAATGCCATAAAGGTATCAAGTATTCAGATGAGAGCAGGGCTATTGAAACATGTTCCAGATAGTCTATTTAGGAATACAATCTCAACCTTTGCTGGAGGCGTTTGCTGGGGAAGCGAAACAATTTGGCCGGATGATCATCGCAATATCACTACCGCTGAGATGTATAAACTTATCAAAATGGATAGTTCAAGGGTGGATTGGTTGCGGAAGATTAATCGCTTCTTCTTTATGAACATCAACAACCAATCATACATGAACACCTACCATAAGGCTGTGATTATTGATGCAATTAGTGATGATATCTTATCAATGGGTCTTCAATCAGATCCTAAACTAAGTTTGAGCGTTAATGACTCTATTATCAATGTAAATAAATTCCCTTATAATCTTACAATAACAGCTGGTGATAAGGTTGTTGTTAAGAAGAGTGGAGGTAGACCAGTACTTTTCACATCTTACTCTAAGAAATTCAACAGCAATCCAATCAAAATATCTGATTATTTCAGCGTTGAGACCTTTTTTGACACTAAATCGAATAGGGTAAAAATTGGCAAACCAATAAAGTTAACTGCCATTGTAACGGTGAAAAGGGATTCTCCATACACTATGATAGAGATACCAATTCCTGCAGGTTTTTCATACGATGATAATCAGAAAAAAGGATTCAATGAGGACTATCGAGAAAAATTTAAGGATCATGTTTCCGTTTTCTACAATAGATTATATAATGGAATTTGTATCATAGAAATTACTCTAATCCCTAGATTTACAGGTAGTTTTACGCTTAACCCTGCAAGGGCAGAGTTAATGTATTTCCCAACTTTCTTTGGAAGGGAAGGGGTGAAGAGAATTAAGGTTGAATAAGATATTTACCACATTTGGCACAATAGAGTAAGTAGGGCTTATTTCGGTATATATGCCAAAAATAGTTGTTAAAAACTCATACACCTCTTGTTCTTATTGAGTTTACTGATACTCTATTGGAGGGTGTTTCAATAGATGATGAAAAAAATTTCTTTATAAACCTCTCCACCCATTTGTGAGAGAGGATTTCTAAAGAAATTTTTATGAGATAAAAACAAAATCACCAACTAATTTTGGCATTATTACCCTTATTTCTATTGTGTCTAATGTGGTTCAAATAGATCTATTTACTTGTTAAAAAATCAGAAAACGATTTACTATTTTCCGTAACAACTATTGTATAAAGAATAGCAAAGAAAACAATTAGGAAAACGATTGCTGCTATAAATAGTGAGATGATAAGAAAGGATGTAGTAAAGTAAATGATAAGGTTAATTCCTAACTCCATTAAAAAGGTTACAGGCCCATACTTAATTCCGCTTCGGTAAATTGAACCGCTAAAATCAACAACCATTCCTAAAAGAAGAGTCAAGTATAGAATCCATATTATCCATGCAATACTGCCCATTCCACGTGGTAGAAATGAGGATTTGTAAAATAGGGATTCAATTACCTGATCTTTCCAATAAAGATAAAGTATTGCCGTAAGAATGCCAGTGACAAAGAATATTAGCGGAGATACAGAGATTTTTTTTGCATTAATACCAAATTTGATTTTGAGACGATTCTCGTATCGCATCAATCCTAACTCACTAATAACCCATAGGGTGATAAGTATTATAGAAATAACCCAGAACTGCCATTTCACCCAATCAGCGTTCCTTTCGATAAAAGAGATAATTTTGGGTGCTGCTATTGGATCAATTTCTTTCACATACTCAATGGAAACAAATCCAGTTTGATCACCAACCTTAACCATCACCCAGTATTTATCCGATGCAAGAGCAGTGATTATATCCCCTTTTTTTAGTACACCAATATTTCTCGATAATTGTGTTGGATCAATTCGGATATTCAGAGTATTGGTGGTGACAATATACCTTTCCCTTGCAAAGTACTGGTTTGGTTTAGTACAAGATGCAAACAACAGAATAATTATTAGATAAAGAAATAAGTAATGCTTTCTAGACACCATTTTCCCCAACATCGAATCAGAACCAAAGATAGGAAAGGAAAGTGAAAAGTGAATATTTTAAAGTGAAAAGATAAGAGTGAAAAGAGAGGCAAGTATTTAACAAATTATAAATAGGGGTAAATAAACTTACAAAAACCTTTCCTCCATTATGCAAATTGTCCTGCCCGGTATTGCATTTTTCGATTTACTGTTGCAAAAAAAATTTCCAAACCTTAGGCAGCAATTGTCCATTCAAATTATTTGAACAGCATAACGTACCAAACGCCAACCGTTCCGTGAAAATAGCCAAGGATTACAACTTTGAAAAGGCTCAGAAAAGACCCAAACCTATTAACCAATACTTTTGATTAAGGGTTGATGATGAATCTTTTCAAATATAATTGGTCACCAAAATCAAAGGAGATGACTCGGTAATTTTCATCTCCTTTGAAAATAGTAGGGCAGTGGTTAACAAAATCTGTGACTCTTAATGTTAATCTATTATTTGCTCTTCTTTTTAAATATGCCTATTAAAAGTATAAAGGGGTATGACAAAAGATATAATTGCACAGCAGGACTGAAAGCAATACGTATACATATCCAAAACTCTTTTGGTGTTATATACATTTTTGCTGGCCATGCCCCCATCATTTTACCAGTTACTTCTAAGGAGTGCCCTTTGCGGGACACATTTGTAACCACCATCATTGGCACCCCTTTATCCGAGATTATTGTTAACTTCATAATTTTTCAATAATTTATTCCCACCACTTTTTCAGTTTCAACTCCTCCGCTATAACTTGCACTGCATTATAGCCACATGCTCCGCCAACACTTCCACTTGGATGAGTGCTAGCACCACACATGTAAAGATTTTTAATTGGTGTTTTGTATGGTTTATATTCAACGAATGGGCGCATTACCGTTAGCTGATCTTGACTCATTTCACCATGATTAAATCCACCATGCACCATCGATATCCATTTATTTTCGGTATCTCTAGGAGATAAAATGTATGTTTTTAGAAGTGCAGTATCCATGTTTTCAACATATTGACCCCAAACTTCAATACATCTTTGGGCGAAACTTTCTTTCACTTTATCCCATTCTTCTGGTCCTTTTCCTTTAAGCTTATAGGGTACATATTGCCAACCCATTGCAGTCCCTTTCCCTTTAGGAGCTTGACTTGGATCAACAACCGATGGGTATGCTGTAAACATACGTGGATATTCAGGTAGTTTTTGTTTATTAATATCAGCAAAGTCATCGTATAATTCTTGGGGGTTATCAACCAGCAACACACCTAGGCAACGGTTTATATCAGGATTAAATTCAGCACATTTCCATTTTAGAGGTTCGTTTAAAGCTAGGTGAGTAGTGAACAGAACGGTTTCTTCATGGCGGAAGCGTTTAACTGAGTTTACAAATGATGGCTCCAGTTTATCTTCACCAATTAAGTTTAAGAATGTTTGGTGGGGCTCAATGTTTGAAATAACTAGTTCTTTTGCCTGAATTATTGTGCCATTTTCAAGCTCAACACCAGTTGCTTTTCCATCTTTAACAATAATTTGCTTAACATGGGCTTTTGTTTTAACCGTTCCACCGTTAGCTTCTAAGCATCGTACAAAAGCATCTGCAAGGTTACTTGATCCCCCTTCGCATATTGCCCAGCCATGTGGCTCATGAGTTTCACCAAGCATCATCGGTACAAACACCCCAAACCCATAGGTTTCGGGCGAACCGCCAAATTCCTTGATAAAAGCAAGCAGGAATGATTTTATTTCATTCGATTCGAAAAGTTCATTGACAATGTTTTTGGGGCTAGATAGTTGCATCCTAAGCATATTTAACCCTTCAACACTACTTTCCATGGCCATTGCTGCAAGGGAAGTTGGTTGTGGCGGATTAAAAAACCAAGGGCCAATCATATTGTCAAGAACAACCCTGAAATTAGTTGCTAGTTGTCTGTATGTTTCTGCATCCTTTTCCGAAAAACGTGCGATTTCCTTACATGTTTTTTCAAGATTTCGATAAAATACAAGACATTTCCCATTGGTAAATGCAGCTGCAACTTGTGCATCTGGCCAGATGTACTTTGCGCCATATTTCTCCAATTCAAGATCCTTATAAACGGGTCCTAAATGAAGTATCCCATGAAAAAGCGAAGCTAGGTTGTGCTTAAAACCGGGCAGAGTTGCCTCTTCGGTCCAAACGCCTCCCCCTGCTTTTTCTAATCGCTCAAGCACGAGTACTTTTTTTCCTGATTTTTGCAGATAACATCCAGCAGTAAGACCATTATGCCCACCGCCCACAATGATAACATCATATTCATTAACCATTTTTTATCCTCCTTATTTTATAGATTATTATTATTCAAATATAGTATCATTTACGAAAGATAATACACGTTGTAAAATATAGGTAAAATCTGTCAAAAATAATGGCTAAAATAGATCTTCAATTGTTTATGATTTAAATAATTACAATATTGAAACAAATTGAGTATTAAATTTCAATAAACAAAAATGGTTCATTTACAAAGAATAATGACGACAGAAATATGTGTACAAGACTTTGAGGTAGACTGTTTCCAACAATTACAAAATAAAATGAGTATTGAATTATTGTAAAAGGAAGATAAAATACTAAAAGAATAGATGTTGTATTAGATAGCTATTGAAGTCAGGTTGATGTGTTAACACATGTTTTTTCGTTAGTAAAGTTTTACTTTCCTTTTCGAAAAAGATGCTAGAAGAAAAAAGAGCCACAATTCATTTTAATTTGTAGTGGCGAAAGAAACCACTCCAATGCAGTTGTGTATTAAAAGAAATTATTGATTAGCAAGCCATTGAGTTTTGCCACTTTAGCGCATGTGTTTAGCATAGAGTTAAAATTGACTTTTGTTGATAAAAAAATCACCTCAGCGGGTTTGTTGAAGAAGTTGAATCAGAAGAATTTCACCTATACGATTCATTCGGATAGTTCAACATTACTCAATCCTATTCTAAAGCCCTAAAACATTGGTGAATCTATAGTGCTTGATGAGAAGATGATAAACAGCCTTTTATTACTTTAGTACATCTTATTAATCATTAAACACCACTGATCACGATTTTTTACTAAAAATTTTAACTCCTTACCCTCTTTGGTTATAACATTTAAGCCATTTGGTATTATTTTCCAAGTGTTAAAAAACATTACCTCTTTTATTTGATTTGGCAATATTTCAAAATCTATATGTTTTTTCTCATCTGTCATCGTTTTGAAATATATTCTTTGATTGGTAAGTATTAATTTTCCATCAACTTGTGCAGAACTATCATAATAACTTGTATTTGCAGCCTTCAGCACGGTTTCATTTTCATAAAGTTTTACTGTCATAATTGTATGATTTATTAATTATTTTCTTTCATATCCTATACCACAATTCATATTGCGTTGATTATTTGAATTATATATTATTTTTGATCTTTAAAATACTGTTCGATTATGAACATGGGTTGTTCGGTTTTAATTAATCTCTTGATATAAGACTAAGAAATTTTAATTTAGTTACAACTTCTTAGCACTTCTTATCAAAGAATAAAGATAGATGATTTTAGTTTATATTAGAATTTGGTATAATCCCCCAAACGCTTCTATTATGAAATACTTAGCTATTGAAATAGAAAATGCTGGTGTTGAAACGTCGCATTTTACTCCTCATCTCAAAAATGAATCATTAAAGGTACTTGAACTCTACGAAAAAGGAGTAATTCGTGAAATTTACTTTGATCAGTACCACTGTGCAGTCCTAATATTGGAATGTAATAGTCTTAATGAAGCAGAAAAAATTATTAATTCTCTTCCTCTTGTTACAAATGGTATAATACATTTTGAAATCAGAGAACTATCTCCCTACACTGGTTTTTCAAGGCTACTTCAATAAAAATTAAACATAAAATATTAATTATAAACCAGATAGTATATATTGATAAACCGCCAATAATTTTAAAAACTCAAGATATTTTAGGATTTTGATGAAAAATAAATTTCAAGTAATTCCTTAGCTGCGGTAAAAGAACTTAACTTATCTAATAAGACTTTTTCTTCTTTTTCTTTCAAGTTCTCTTGAATTGATTTTGAGTTGTAGAAATTACCTCTTAGAGCTTCATTAATTGTTTCGTACATCCAATATTTTGCCTGATTTCTTCTCCGATTAGTAAAGAATCCATTACTATTGGTAAACTTTAAATAATCCTGAATATCATCCCACAACTCAACTATACCCATCATATCCCTTGATGAACATGTGGACACTCTTGGAATCCATCCCGATTCTGAGGGAGGGAATAGGTGTAATGCGCTTTCATACTCTACTTTGGCCACTTGTGCTTTTCTAGAGTTATCGCCATCGGCCTTAGTGATAGCAATCATATCAGCCATTTCCATAATTCCTCGCTTGATTCCCTGGAGTTCATCCCCAGCCCCAGCCAACATCAGCAAGAGAAAGAAATCGACCATTGAATGGACTGCCGTTTCACTTTGCCCAACACCTACCGTCTCAATAAAAATAGTATCAAAGCCAGCAGCTTCGCAAAGGATTATGGTTTCACGAGTTTTCCGAGCAACACCACCTAGCGATCCTGCCGAAGGGGATGGTCTAATAAAAGCATTTGCATCCGTACTCAGAGTCTCCATCCTAGTTTTATCGCCTAAAATACTACCTTTGCTACGTTCGCTACTCGGATCTATTGCGAGAACAGCTAACTTATGCCCTGAATTTGTAATAGTTGAACCTAGGGCTTCGATAAAAGAACTTTTCCCAACACCAGGTACTCCTGTTATTCCTATCCTCATTGAGTTGCCAGAATAGGGTAGGCATTTTTCAATAACTTGCTGACCTAATATATGATGCTCGGGTAGCGAACTTTCAATTAAAGTTATCGCTTGGCTGAGTAACGTTTTATTTTGAGATAGAATACCTTCGACATATTCATCAGCACCTAGTAGTTTTTTCTTTCTGGCTTTAAACTTATTTGCGGAGTCATGATTAATTGAAGGAGGAGGATCTATTCCTGGATTAACCTTTAATGCACTTTTAAAATTTTTATCAGACATTTCTATAAACCTTTATACCAATACCAATTTGAAAATTATAAAAATAAAAAAACTATTACTTTGCTCATAAGCTCATTGTAATCTCATAATCCTATTTAGGAGTTCCGTTTATCATTCCGCTTATCCGAATGACTACTGTAGGGTTAACAGGATCGTTGGAAATAACAGTTATACTTTTAGAATTTCTGCCACTTAACCCTTTTGTTCTAACCGATGCTTTGAAGGTACTTGTTTTGCCTGGTTTTATTACTTTATCGGATGGTTCAACTGTTGTACACCCACAACTTGATTTAAATTTTCTTATAAGCAGATCACTCTTTCCTATATTTGTAAAAGAAAACTCATATTCAACAATTTGACCTTCATTTATTTGTCCAAAATCATAGTCTGTTTTAGCAAATTCGATCTTTGGTGCATTAGTACGTTGTTCATCTGTTAAATTGGAGAAATTTTCTTCTATACTTGCGCTAATATTTATCAAACCACCATTAATATCCTTGTCATTTTGTGTTAAATTAAATCTATCAATAACAAAACCCCAATCATTTCGCTTTTTGGCATCAAACTTAACAATCATAAGTCCTTTTTCGTTAGGCTTTAGCGTCTCTGGAACAAATTTGACACTTAAATGTGGCAATCCATCTATCTTACACCCAATTTTGATGGGTTCATTAGTAACAGATATAAATTCAAGCGTGTCAACCTTGGGATTATCTACAAAAACTCTATTGAAAGAGAGTAGGTTTGTTTTAAATCTAAACCCACCAATTAATCGGCTATAAATTTCCTCAGCGGATTTTGGCCTCTCTTGCACATTTCCTTTTATCTGTAAAATTACAGTCTGAGTTTCGGCGTTTGAGTATACAGTAATCATTTTATCAAAGTTCCCCGGTCTATTCTTAGGGTTATAGGATATTTTAATTATTCCACTTGCCCCAGGTGATAATGGTTCTTTTGACCAATCAGATGTTGCACAATCACAAGAAGTTATTATTCGTTGAATTATTAAGGGACTTTTACCAGAGTTTACAAATTCAAAACCATACGACACAATTCCATCTTCCTCTTTTATTGTCCCAAAATCGTGAGTTGTCTTCTTAAAAGTAATCAAAGCATTTTTTTGTTGTGCAATGGCTGAAGATGCTACCGCAAAGGCCAAAATCATTGAAAATAAATATAATTTTTTCATGTGCTTGTTTTTTATTTTTTAAGGCCACATGGAAAATACCATGTGTAAACATTCTCGTTTGTTGTAATATTTATTTCTAATGGCTATTTCGTGTGTGTGCGAATTGGACTCGTTAGATGTTATAGATATTACTGCATCAAAGGTAAAAAAGATTTTAGCGGTTAACAAAGTAAATCAGTTAAGATGAAATGATTTGAGTTTAATTTTAATTACTTAAATATCTATTTATATGTGTTATTCATTTTTCCTACATTTGCTAAACCTAATAATTTCTGATTCAGTGGAAGAACTCTTAGATTCAATTAAAAAGTACTCCGAAAGTTTATTCGAACAGATTCGAAGTTTTCGGCAGTATTTGCATGCAAACCCAGAACTCTCTTTTCAGGAGAAACAAACATCATTATTTATTGCTAAGACTTTAAGAGATAATAATATTCCCGTTTTTGAGGGAATAGGTGGAACTGGAGTAATTGGAATAATTGAGGGTCAAATAAATGGCAAGACAATTGGCATTAGAGCCGAACTCGATGCGCTACCAATAGTCGAAAACACTTCACTCGATTTTTTATCAAAAAATGATGGAGTGATGCATGCTTGTGGTCACGATATCCACATGGCCTCATTACTTGGAACGGCAATAATTGTAAACAAACTAAAAAGCAGCCTTACAGGAAAAATAGTACTGGTTTTCGAGCCGGGTGAAGAACAAATTCCCGGTGGAGCTAAGCAAATTATTGATTCGAATATCTTCCAGCAGAATATTCCTGACATAATGCTAACATTTCATGTTCTACCAGAACTAATTTCTGGTAAGGCTGGCTTTCGAGAAGGCCAATATATGGCCTCTGGCGATGAAGTGTATATCATTGTAAAGGGAAAGGGCGGGCATGCAGCTTTACCAAAAACAACGGTTAACCCTATTGTAATCGCATCTAATTTGATTTTAAATCTTAAAGAATTTATTGATAAGGAAACTCCTCCGGCTATTCCAAGTATCCTATCTTTTGGGAAGTTTCAGGCTAATGGGGCAACAAACATAATACCTAATGATGTACATATCGAAGGTACTTTTCGAACAATGGATGAGGATTGGAGGCATAAAGCGCACCATTTAATCGAAGAGATATCAAAAAAGACCTGCATTGACCTAGGAGGCGATTGTGAAATTGAAATAAGAAAAGGTTACCCCTCTATTTATAATAATCCAGAACTTACAAGGAAAGCCAAAATTTTGGCAGAGCAATACCTAAACCCTTCAAATGTAATTGATTTGGAAAGAAGAATGACAACTGATGACTTTGCTTATTTTGGTCAAACAATTCCATCCGTTTTTTTTCGCATGGGTGTGGGATTTGAGAATAGCTGTAATTTTCAACTTCATAGTTCAACTTTTATTGCAAACGAGGAGGTTCTAAAATATTCTTCTGGTCTTATGGCTTGGATTTCTTTTAACTTACCCAACAAAATCGACTAGTAAAGCACTTAGAAATGATATAATTATTATTAATCAGAGGAAAATGTTCGTTTTTATTTTTGGTTTTGATAAATGAATATAAATTTGTGCTCAAATTTCAGAATTTAAGTTTAACCAATAACAAATAAAAAAATGGCATACGTAATTTCTAAAGACTGCACCGCTTGCGGTACCTGTATTGATGAGTGTCCAGTTGAGGCAATTTCTGAAGGTGATATCTATAAAATCGATCCAGAAGTTTGTACCGATTGTGGTTCATGCGCTGATGTTTGTCCAGTTGAGGCAATTCGTCCTGCATAACTCAAGGGTTGTAGTTTATTTATACCCATAAATGAAAAGTCCGTGGCTAATGTCACGGACTTTTTTACAACCCAGTTTATAATTTTTAGATTAACCCAAGAACAATTTTTAATAATTCGGATACCTAACAACAAACAGCACCCTTTTTTTTAATCCTTTAATAATGTTAAGCCCAACATTTCAATTACAATTTTCGATAAATTTTTAATCTTTTTTCGTGAAATTTTTAATAATAAAAGTATTTCAATTTTGGGTTGTTGTAATTTTTTAAAAAGAAATTATTATAAAAAAGTTATTCGATTAACATATGGTTGACCAGATTTGTGCCAAATCAATTTAATGACTGGTTATCAATAATATAATATAATTTAATGTTTTTACATTCTTAGAAAATTGAACGAAATCAAACATTTAGTGTTCGTATTCGAACGATTTGGAGGATGCAATCGAAATTACACTACAATAGCAATCTAATATCTCAATTCATTGATTATGATAATCTTGTAATCAATGAATTATCTACTAAGCCGAAATTCTCTCAAGGAGAACAACATTTTCAACATGGTGAGTGTGTGGAAACATATCTACAGGCTGAACTTTTATTACTGAATAATTTTCACCTAAAAGGGCTATATCTCTTGCCTGAGTTGCAGGATTGCAGCTAACGTATACAATTCGCTTTGGGTTAGCATGTATTAACGCCTCAACAACATCTCCATGAATGCCTGCTCGGGGTGGATCAAGAATAATTACATCGGGGTAGCCATGAAGTTCAAAGAATGATTGATTAAGAATATCTTTAATATCACCGGCAAAAAAGTTAGCATTGGCAATCCCATTTATTTTCGAATTTTCTATTGCATCCACTATCGCCTCAGGAACAAATTCAATCCCAATAACCTTGATTGCGCTTTTAGCAATAAATTGAGCAATAGTCCCAGTACCTGTATATAGATCATATACAAGTTCATGACCTGTTAAGCCTGCAAAATCCCGTGCAACCTTATATAAAGTATACGCTTGATCGGAATTTGTTTGATAAAATGATTTCGGCCCAATTTTAAATTGAAGCCCCTCCATCTCCTCAAAAATAAAGTCATTACCACTAAATGTATGTACTTCAAGATCATTGATGGTATCATTTACCTTTGAGTTTACTACGTATAGCAGCGATGTAATTTGAGGGAAAAGGTTTTTTATATGATTTAAAAGATTATTTCGAATTTCAATATCATCATAAAAAAAGGAGAAAATAGCCATTACATCGCCAGTAGAGGAGGTTCTAATAATTAAATTTCTTAACAATCCCTCCCTTTTCCGAATATCATAAAAGGTGATTTGATGTTGAAGGGCAAATTTCTTTACCTCAAGTCTAATTGAGTTCGAAGGTTCTGGTTGAAGGTAGCAGTTTTTAACATCAAAAACTTTATCGAACATGCCAGGGATGTGAAACCCTAAAGCAGGTTCAATTGGAATATCAGCTCCAAGGGATATCTCTTGGTTAGTAAGCCATCTGCTCTTACAAAATGTAAACTCCAGTTTATTCCTATAATAGGTAGTATTTTTAGAACCAATTATTGGGTTTATCTCCTCAATATTTATCTTTCCTATCCTTTTTAGCTGATCAAATACCTGACGTTGTTTGAAATTCAACTGTTCTGAATAGGGTAAGTTCTGCCATTTGCATCCTCCACACATCCCAAAGTGTTCGCAAAATGGTTCTGCCCTTAATGATGAATACTCGTGATATTGGGTTATATAACCCTCCATGAAACTTTTCCGCTTTCTTACAATCTGTATATCAACAATATCGTCTGGAACTGCAAATGTTACAAAAACCACTTTATTGTTTACCCGTGCTAAAGCTTTACCTTCTGCTGCAATATCCTCAATTAAAATACGCTCTAACAAAGGATGTTTTCTATTTTTAACCACCTTTTACTACTTTTGGAATCAAACAAATGTTATATAAAACTGTTTTGCTTGCAAAGTTAGTATAAAACATGGACTCATTAACACATATTGTTCTTGGTGCTGCTATTGGAGAGGTTACTTTGGGTAAAAAGATTGGCAATAAGGCCCTTCTTTATGGAGCATTCCTTGGTACAATTCCAGATCTGGATGTTTTTATCACCCCTTTTTTAAACCCAGTCTCATCGCTTTTTTTTCATAGAGGTATTAGCCATTCTCTGCTCTTTTTGGTGTTTATAGCTCCAATTGTGGGATGGATTTTATCGAAGATTGAAAAGAAGCATTCAATTGAACTTAAAGAGTGGATTCTATTCTCTCTTTTTCCTCTGCTATCCCACATTTTTATTGATTGCTTTAACACTTATGGGACTGGAATTTTTGAGCCTTTTAGTAATATTCGAATTGCCTACGATACAATGGCAATAATCGATTTTATATTTCTTGCACCTTTAACTATTGCGGTAATTTGGGTGATGTTTTATCAAAAACAAGATAGGATTAGAAGAATTATAATGTGGATTGGACTTGGACTCTCAACTGCTTATTTCTTCTTTACAATTGTTAATAAAATAGATATTGAATTGAAAATCAAAAAGCAACTGGCAAGTAGTAATATTCAATATAACAGGCTGCTCACAACCCCTGCTCCGTTATCAAATTTTTTATGGTTAATAGTCGCAGAGAATGATAACGGGTACAATATTGGGTACTATTATCCAATCAAAAATAATGATGTGAAGTTTAATTTTCAGGCACGAAATTCCGAATTACTCGATTCACTTTTAGAAGATAAAAATTTACTAAACTTGCTGCGCTTTACCAAAGGTTTCTACATTGTTGAAAAGGATATTTCGGGTAGTTTATGGCTTTATGATATAAGGTATTGTGGACTCGACTTTGAAGATACTAATTCACACGTATTTTCATTTAAACTAAAGCAAAATCTGACTAGTGTTGATATTTCGAGGGCGCATCCAAATAGAAAAATCAACCTAAAAACAATTATAAATTATTTTGCAAAGGTATTCTAAATAAAAAAACAAGCTAGAAATCATTTTTTGCCCAAATCAAACCACTTAATTGCCTCCTCTTCCGTACTAAAAAATTTAAGCGGGAGTTTATATGCATTTGATGCTTGAAGAATTAGGTTCAGGTAATACTTTTTAAAAATATTACCATCAAAAACAACCGCAGCTTTTTTCAAACCTTGTTTAACTCCTCTTGGGAGCGCTACTACCTCGAACCACTTTCTACTTTCAGGGCTAACAATGCCTTGGTTTAAAATATTCGACAAGTAATTCTCAATACGAGGTCCTTCTTTTTGTTGAAAATCCAAAGCCTTTTCAATGGCTCTTTGATACTGTTCTTTGCTAATCGCCCCATTCCATACAACTTTTATCATTTCTTGCTTAGAATGATAAGTAATTGTTGCGAAATTCTCCTGAAAGATTACAATTTCACTCATTTTCGAACAATATTTAGGTAAGATTTAGGCAAATATAAAATTAAATTAACAGAAAATAATATGCCAATATCTACTATTTTTGTGTTTTCAAACTAGTTATTATGTCGCTAATACTCGATACAAAAGATATTGATAAACTCATTGTTGTAGGAGACAGGGTGCTAATTAAACCCAAAAACCCTGAAGAACGAACAAAAGCAGGATTGCTTTTACCTCCCGGGGTTCAGGAAAAGCAAAAGGTACATCATGGATATGTAGTCAAAGTTGGCCCTGGCTATCCTATTCCAGCAATAAATGAGTTTGATGAATCGTGGAAGAGCAAGAAAGATGATGCAAGGTATTTTCCTCTTCAAGCAAAAATAGGTGACTTAGCTGTGTACCTTCAAGAGAGTAGTATTGAAATTGAATTCAATCATGAGAAATATTTTATAGTACCTTTTTCATCCATTCTTTTGCTTGTTAGAGATGATGGATTATTCGAATAATACCTATTCTCAATTAGCTAAAAAATGTGATGACTCGATAATTTGTTTTATTTTCTCTTATATTTGCGGTAAATGAACTTATAGTAATTCCGTTACCTTAAATTGATTAAAGAAAAGTTTATTGGTTACGGATTAAGCTTGTAAAATAAATAACAATTATAATGAAAAAAATTACTTTAGTAGTCAATGTTATAGCAACAGTAGCAGTTGTAGGTTTATTATCAAATTGCAAATCGAAGAATAATGAAACGTCAACTAAAAACAGTAGCGAGAATATCTCTAATGTTAAGCTAACAAATAATTTTTCAGCAGCTTGGGTAAATATTGATACTCTTATCAATAATTACGACATGTATTATGATATGCAGAAAGAACTGGAGGAGACTGGACGTAAACTTGAAGCTGAACTGAATTTAAAATCGAGAGATTTTGAAAAGCAAGCTGCCGATTTTCAAGACAAAGCACAGAAGGGATTAGAAACTCGAACAAAATTACAGCAAATACAGCAGGATTTAGCAGTTAAGGAACAGGAACTTTATCGTTTACGCGATGAACTACGTGCCCAACTTAACGATGAACAACAAGTTAAACTCCGCCAAATTCATCAGAGTATCACTGAATATCTTGCGCTATACAATAAAGATAAAGGTTATTACCTTATTTTTAGTAGCACATTTGGTGGGCCATTACTTTACGGTCATCCTTCAATTGATATCACAAAAGAGGTACAAAAAGGTCTTAACGAAAAGTATTCAGCCGAACACAAATCGAATACTTCAAAGAAATAATTAATCAATACATTATAACCCCTTTCTCTTCATAAATGATTGAAAAGAAGGGGGTTTTTCATTTTTTTCTTGTCATCAGAGTCTATCCATAATATCAGAAATTTATACCTAAATTGAATATCGAACAAGGATTAACGATTTTAGAAGATTTCTAAAAACTAACTGATTATGAAAACATCAGAAACCTAGTGTTTTTTTTGCAAGTTCGCCTAAGGAAGATGAGTTTACGAGTTCGGCGAAACCAATCATAAATCAAAAATCGTTAACCCTTGTTCTTAAATCAAAATACAGTTACTTTAAAGATAAACTCTAGTTAGAAAGCAAATTCATGATAGGGTACTTTAGCAAATATGGAGAATATAAACCTTTTATTAGCGATTTGCCTAGTCAAGATCTTGGATTGGTGGTTGTAATTCCAACATACAATGAGCCAAATCTTAAGGAATCTCTACAATCGCTATTGAGTTGTAAAATACCTAATTGTTCTGTAGAGGTTATATCTGTTATAAACTATCCAATTGAATCGTCCCAAGAGGTTATTGAAAATGCATATTTTTGCATTGAAAAAGTTAAAGATGTTAATCAACTCTCATCAAATCCAAGGTTAAAATTCAGCTATATTTTAGCAGCTGATTTACCTAAAAAGCAAGCGGGTGTTGGTTTGGCTAGAAAGATTGGCATGGATGAGGCTGCTTGGCGTTTTTTCAGTATCAACAACCCCAAAGGGGTAATTACTTGTTACGATGCAGATTCTGATTGTATGACTAATTACTTGGTGGAACTTGTGAATCTTTGGAAGAATTACCCCAAAACTCAGGCCTGCTCAATTCGATATGAACATCCAATGAATGGGACTGAATTCGATGAGTGCATTTATAAAGGAATAACACTCTACGAATTACATCTCCGGTTCTATAATCAGGCGAGTAGATTTATTAAATTCCCATTTGCATATCATACAATAGGTTCGAGCATGGCTTGTTCTGTCGAGGCATACGTAAAGTTTGGAGGAATGAATCGCCATCAAGCAGGGGAGGACTTCTATTTTCTTCAAAAAATAATACCCCATGGATATTTTCGTGAACTCAATAGTACATGTGTTTATCCATCGCCCCGCCCATCATTTCGAGTTCCCTTTGGAACGGGTAGGGCAATGACCAAATATCAACAAAATCCAGAGGAATCAATTTTAACCTATAATTTTAACTCATTCTTAACGCTTATTCCACTTTTCGAAAATATAGACTTCTTTTACAATTCTGAAAGTCAAATTATTGAGGAGTGGGCTATCAATTTACACCCAGCCTTAGTTCTATTTTTATCAAACTATAGTTATCTTCAAAAAATTGCTGAAATCAAAGCAAACACTGGCAATCTGGAATCATTCCGTAAAAGATTTTTCTTTTGGTTCGATGCATTTATGCTACTTAAGTACTTAAATTTTGCAAACGAAAATCATTTTCAAAGGAAACCAGTTGAGGAAGAGTCTATAACTCTTGCAAATAGGATAGGACTTAAGCTGCCTGAGAATCCAAATCCCATTGACATACTTAAGTCCTACCGCGAAAAAGAGAATCACTAAAATTCGTCAGTCCCACTAATAGTTCAACTTACTCGTAGCGCAGTGAACTTATCGGATTTTTTGATAATGTATAGTAAACCTTCGATGAAAGTGTAACGTAAGCTAGCATCAGCATTATAATTACTGGTAGCAGTATACTTACTATATTAACCATTATATGAATTTCCCAAATACTATTTAAAAGCATTACTGATAGATAGTAACCTCCAACACCTCCCAATACAGATGCGATTAGAAGCATGATAAAAAACGGTTTACCAATCATGTTGTTAATATGGAACGATGGAGCACCTAGTGCTTTACGGATTCCAACCTCCTTGGTTCTCTTCAAAATATTTAGCGATATTAGGGTATACAATGCAACGATTGAAAGGAACAAACCAACTACACTAAGGAAGTTAAATATCTTTTGAATATTCTTGTTAACATTGGTAGCTTCTTCGAATGATTGGGTTTGTAGAGCTCCTTCATATGGTGAATTGGGAACAAGTCTTTCCCACTCCTTCTTGATCTGCTCATTTAATGCCATAAGATTTTTCTTATTTCCCTTAACAACAAGTAAATTCAACTGATCCTTTGACACCATCTTGAAAACCATAGGCATCTGTTTTTCCCAAAGGCTTTGGTAAAAATCTTTAACTACACCAACAACTGTGAGCTGTAAAGTATCAATCTTAATTGTTTTACCAATAGGATCGTCCCATCCATATTCCTTTACAAGCATTTCGTTAACAATTGCAGAACGGTTTACATCCGAGGATTCAAATTCTGGAGTAAATTCTCTTCCCTTTGCAAACTGAAGCCCCATTATTCCACAATAACCAGTATATAGATTAAACAATCTAACCTCAGCTTTTTTATCTACATATATTGCTGTACGAGTGTAGGCACCCCATGCAACGTGATGACTAGTTTGAGCCATCTGTATAATCGATGGATTATTCTCCAAACTCTTCCGCAATAACTCTAAATTAGCATTACTTCCAGTAGGAACAAGAATCAACTCCTCCTTATTATAACCATATTCAAAGTTTCGCTGAAACGAAGCATTTTGGGTAAATACAATGCTTGAAATGAGGCCAATTAAAGATATAGTAAACTGTAAGACCAACAATGTTCTTGCAAGAACGCTATTCCCACTAAATTTTACAGATCCTTTAAGCACTTGGATGGGATTAAAAGAGCTAATGTACACAGCAGGGTAGAGTGCCGAAACAGTTGCAGTAAAAACAAGAGTACATGCCAAGAACACCCATACTCCTAAAACACCAATGAAATTTCTTCCAATCATTTCATATGCCCACATCTTCTGCCATTCATCAATCAGAAAAGCTCCTATCAACAATGAAACAAGAAGAGCAAGGAAACAAATCAAGAAATTTTCGCCCATAAACTGAATAATGAGTCCTTTACGATGTCCACCTAATACTTTTCGAATTCCAATCTCCTTAAGTCGTTTATTAGATGTGGCAATAGCAGTATTTACAAAGTTGAAACAAGCCAAAAGCAGTATTAGAATTGCCATTATAACAGGTGTAATAACTGCAGCTGGGTGTGAATTGCTTCCAATCCAGTTCGCCCATAGATTTCTTGAGTCCTTAACAAAATCATGCAAACTCACAATATAATATCTCTCAATTTTCCAATCGTCCTTAGCCTTGTTTTGAATGTCTATATATCTGGCCAACGATGTTTCAATTGTTTTTACTGTAGCGGGGTTAGAAACCTTAATAAAAGTTCCTCCGGCCCAATTCTTCCAATCTAATTCATTTACTTTATAGAACTTTATATAATTGGAATACAGCATCAAAGATCCAAAGCGAGGAATGGTATTGTATGGCATTTTCTTGAAGACACCCCCAACCACAACAATTTTACCAACCCCCTCATCATTAAAAATGGTAAGCGATTCACCTACAGGATTTTTATCACCAAAATATTTCTCCGATGTTTCCTGACTCAAAATAATTTTCCCTTCGTCTTCAAACGAGGCCGGATCACCCCATTTAAGGGGAAACGAAAATATCCTGAGAAAATCTTTATCAGCAAAAACTATCTGCTGATTAAATATCTTAGCATCCTTACCGGGAATATCGTACCGCATTGGCGAACCTACCGAGGAGTAGCGCGATATGGCTTCGATACCAGCAACATCGTTAAACATGACTGGAGCCAATGATACTGGCGAAATGCTATAATTCTGTAAACGGTCTTTAATGTGCCTTGATATATTTATTTTGTAAATCTTTTCATGATTAACATGCATAGTATTCGTATCGGCATCAAACATAAAATTTAGGTAAGCAACAATGCAGCAGGCAATTGAAATACCTAATCCCAATACATTGATAACTACAAAAGCTTTATTTCTCATGTAGTTCCTTAATGCCAGTAGAAAGAAGTTTTTTATCATATAAGTTGATTATTGAATTTGTATTTAATACTTTGTAATAATATATAACTGATTATTAAATATATAAGATGGTGTTTGATTATACCTTTTGAATAATAAAAACTAGATTGCATATATCTATATTATGTACCAAGAATAGAAAAAATTGGGATTCATTGGCACAACAAATTATTGACGAGTTTTTATTCGATTTTGCTGCTTTTAACTATTAATAAAACTGTTTTTTTTAATCTGATTAAAAAAGTTTTAATTGTCCTTCACTAATTTTAGAGTGTTGCTGCTCATGGTTAAGTAACCATTTCTTTTTATCTAATCCTCCTGCATATCCTGTAAGGCTTCCATCGCTTCCAATTACTCTATGGCAAGGAATAATAATAGGAATTGGGTTTGCTCCATTAGCCAAACCAACGGCTCTGGTAAGTTTGGAGTTACCTAACAGTTTAGAAATTAACCCATAGGAAGAGGTCATTCCAAACGGGATTTCGGAAATCCTATCCCAAACTCTACACTGAAATTCTGTACCAGAGGGTCGAAGAGGAAGATCAAATTCTTTTCGACTACCCTCAAAATACTCATTAAGCTGTTTTATGCAATCTTGGATAAGCTCGTTTGGTTCATTTATTTGCTTTGGTTCAGCATCATTCAAGAATTGAATTGATGTAATATATTGACCATCACTCGTAATTTCAAGAAGTCCAATTGGACTTGAGAGATAGCCAATATATTTCGCTTCTTGAGAATTATCCATACCTCTCGTTTCTTTAATTCAAATTGCAAGTTATAGCTAAAATAGAAGATTTAAGAACAAAGATCAACGAATCTTGATTTCAGAAGTTATTCGGAATTAAATATCATAATTCTGAACATCAAGATTTTGTTCATATTCACTCCAAAAACCTTAAATCGTTAACCGAGTTTATGAGCTCGCCGAAGACAATCGATATTTGTTAATTAACTCTAAACAGTAACTCGAATTATTTAATAAAGGTTTCTGTGACAAACAGTACATAACGAAGTTTTCCATTCATCACCAATGTCTTTTGGGTGAACAAACTCAAGGGAACTATTCAGCGGAGCATACGATTCTTGACCTGCTTTACCCTGTAAAACAATGGTATGGCACAAGTTACAATCCTTCGAAATGGTTTTCCCATTTTCATTTATATGGGTGTCGTTATGACACCTAAAACAACCATTGTAAGTTTTATGCCCAATATGGTCGGGGTATACATCCCAGCTAGCTTTCATCTCTGGAAAAACATTTTTACAAAACTGATTTTTAACCTCCTCTATTGACTTCTTTATTTCCGTCTGTTTTGAGGCATAGATCCAAGGTTTATTTTCCTTGTAATAGCTATTCAATAAACTATCTATTTGAAGCAATGTGCTATCGGTAGTATGCTTAAGCGGTTCAACCAAGGCTTTCATTGTTGCTTTTTTAATAAAATGAAGATCCTTGGGAATAGCTCCAGTAGTCATTGAATAATCAATAAATTCGGCTGGTGTAGAGTAGTGATGCGATGGGCGGTTATGGCAATCGATACAATCCATTCCACGAACATTTGATTCGGATATCTTGGAATCATCAAACCCAGCTGTTGTGTCCTTAAAAATTGTTACTTGACCAGTTAAAAGATTTGTATATCTGACCCAAGGAATCTCCTCACGATTATCCTCGGTAGAAATATAGTCGATCTTTACATTTGGGTTGATATGCCAGTGAATTCCCTCAGCTAAACCATAAGCACTATGCGAAGGTCCAATTTTCATTTGTAGGCTGATATTCCATTCGGTATTCATACTATCCGAAAGGAAGTGCTTTTCGTTTCTAAGCTGCCTAGAGTAGAATTTCTGAGGCCAATGACACTGTTCACAAGTTTCCCTTGCAGGACGAAGGTTATGTATTGGGGTTGCAATTGGTCGAGAAAAATCGTTGGTTGTAACAGCGTAAACCTGTCTTAAACCCGAGAGTTTTGAACGAACATACCAACCTGCCCCCGATCCAACATGGCACTCAACGCATGTAACACGCGCATGTGGCGAGTTTTGGTAAGCTGTATACTCAGGTTTCATAACCTCATGACAGAGTTTACCACAAAATTCAACAGATTCAGTATAGTGAAACGCCTCATAGCTGCCCAAACCTGTAAGAAGTAGTAGTAGAAGCGTTCCTATCCCAAATATCAAAATAGCATTCCTGTATTTTGATATATTTAAATCGATTACCGGCCATTCTTTCTTAAGGTAGATTTGAACACGCTTTTTTCGTCTCCTCAATTCAATAATCATCCCAAGCGGAATAATCAGCAATCCAATAACCAGAAAAGCGGGGATGATGATATAAATAAATAAACCAAGGTATGAGTTGCTCTTTTCCCAGAAGAAGGAGATAATAAAAAGGAACATGATCATAAAAAAACTCACGCTGGCAATCGCTGTACCAATGAAAGACAATAAGTTATAGTAGGAACGTGGTAGTTTCATAGCAAAGATTTTAGTTTGTAATTTAGCACTATTACAGGAATTACAACTTATTAATTACGATGATTTATATTAACTATTCCTAATATTTATGTCAGCGTAATTACTCAGCAATAAAAAATATCTCACGCTAAGACGCAAAGGTGCAAAGAAGAAAAGATAGCTGTGAAACACTATTAAAATCAACTGAAATATTATGATTAAATTATTCCAAACTGAATGTACGGTTTGTGCGCAAAGAGAAAAAACCTTTAGTTTTTTCTTACTTGGCGTGCTTTGCGACTTTGCGAGAACCCATAATTACTTAACGAAATTAAGTTTTAGTGACTATAACTAACCTATAATCCTTACATATTTGCTGAGATATAAACCTGAATAATTGCACGTCCGCATTTACTGGATTATAGATAAATAAAAATCCCCAATGCTAATTGGAGTTTGAAATTGTAAAGTGTGAACCAATTATTCTTCAACTATAAAAATATCCTCGTTAGGTTTTTTCATAAGGTACTGCTCACGAGCAAATTTTTCGAGGTTTTCATCGTTTGTTTTAAGCTCATTGAGCCGTTGCCTATCGGTTTCTATCTTTTTTTGATAGTACTCTTTTTCATCCTCTAGGCTATGGATTGAACGAATTTCGCCAATCATATCGAACCAATTGCTTCTATCGAAAACAATCAACCAAAGTAAAAATACCAGAGTGGTAAGAATAAATTTATTCTTTAGCCGTGGTAGTATTTTCTTCCAAATTTGTTGAGCATCCATTGTAATTTCAACTACTTGCTTTTGTTTATTGAACCAAAAATCTTTAACCCCAACTCCTTAAATAAGGCGCTATAACAGAGTTATACGGTGGTTAATTGTTATTTTTAACAGTAAACGTAACACTTGTTTATTTTGACAAAATTATATTATGAATCAATGCAATACACCTTAAATACATTTAAAGTTATCCACCGCTTATTAAATGGATTACCTGTACGTTATCGCCATCCTTAATGGTTGATGTTGAATAGTTATCCTTTTTAACAACCTCATCGTTGATTTTGATAACAAGCATCCGAAAGGTAAAGTTTTTAATCTTTAGAAGTTCAGAAACTGTGATTGTTTGCTGAGATGTTTCAATTACCTCGGGGCTATGGTTCAAAATTAAATTCATTTCCAAATTGATTTTCAAGTAAAATATTCATTACAACATTTGCCTGCATCGATGCACATATTCCAACTCGCGGCGACATTGGCGGCATACTTGGGCTAATCTCTGTTTCACAATCCCCGCAAATATACAAATTTCCAAACTTTTGAGCTCTCATCCTATTAGATTCTCCCCAGCCAGCCATGCCGTTACCAGCAACAAGTGGGATATTCGGTTTCTCGGATTGGAATAGTTCAATTATCTGCACTTTCATCTCGGCCTTATCAAATGCTTCAACCATAACATCTACGGATGAGAAGATGGGAAGTAAATTGTTCTCATCAAGCATGATATCGTGGATTTCAATATCAACATCGGGATTTATTCTATGTAGATTTTCTTTTAATGCCTCAACCTTTTTACGGTTTAACTGGTCGCAGAAGTAAAACTGGCGGTTAAGGTTGGATTCCGATACAATATCAAAATCTGCGATAATTAGCTTGCCGATGCCCACACGTGTAAGCGCCATTGCGATGTTGCTGCCAAGGCCTCCAGCCCCGGCTATTCCTACGGTATGCTTTTGCATTACGGCTTTTATCTGCTCAAATGTTGGCATAAAATGGGTTTATTCTTAATGTAATGTTTTTTGAAAGAAACCTATCGCAAATTGCGATATATCATCATGGGTTGTAGTTCTATTAACCCCTTTGGCATCCTTATAGTAAATTTTGGCTTCACGTAAAAGTTCATCTTTAGCCTCGTTTAGTATGCTGTAATGGCCTGCTTTGCCTGTAATTAAATGGTAGGTTGAGTTTTTTATTAAGGTGTGATAGTGCAAGGCGTTGGTATTTACGGGTGTTACATTATCGCCCTCTAACCCAACAATAAAAACGGGGTTGGTGATTCTTTCCATTTGCTTTTCGCTCCCAAATCCTTGGCCTATGGCTGGAGCAATGGCAAAGAATGCTTTTATTCTATTGTCCTTTAAATCAGGGCAATGCTTAAACGATTCCTCAACACTAGTTTCCCTCATAAGTTTGGTAAGATCCCCATACTCAGCGGTTGTTCCCTCCTTGCGCCCTTGGGGGGTATCGGCAAATTTCAGAAGCAAATTTACATCCAGCTGCGCCCCTGCAAGGGCAATAACGGTGTAGCCGCCCAACGAAAATCCTGCAACGCCAATCCTATTCTCATCAATATTTTTTTTGTAAAGGCTATCCTTTAGCAGCTGCGTTAGCACAAAGCTTATATCCTGCGGTCTTTCCCAAGCCTTTACGAATTGATCGGGGATTTTATTATCGTAAGTATTCCCCCAGTGATCAACGCCAACAACTACAAAGCCATTTTTTACAAGATTGTAGGCAAGCCATGCTAAGCTTAATCGATTTCCGCCCGAGCCATGTGATAGGAGTATAAGGGGACACTTTTTATTCAAGAAACTCCCATTCCTTACCGTTGGCTTGAGAATAAAGGGTAATGATGCTGTTGCATTATTATTTGGGGTGATTGAGTCGTTTGTTGGGTACCAAATCTCGGTTTTTAGAGGCCTATTCCTTAAACTATCATGATACATCACCGTTTGCTGACCAACATTAGCCTGAGCGAATAAGTTGATCGAGAGGCAGGTTGTTGCGAGAAGGAGTAATAGGGTTATTTTGGGTTTCATTGGTTATGTGTTTAGGGGCGTTCGGTGGTTTTGAGTGTTTGGGATTGCACCAGCGTTCTCATTCCACAAAACAAACTAAAGATAAAAAAATTTCTCATCGCCATTTCTGCACCAATAAATGACACTAGGTGTTAACCGCTCATGTTTATTGTTCTTCAAGTGTGATTGTCAATCCAAGTTTCATAAATTTTACTATAGGAATTACTTTTAATGCAAATTCTAAATGAGTATCTTTTCTTTCAGCAACAATGAGTCCTGAGACCTTCTGACCGTCTTTACACAATTCTTCCTGAGTCCACCCCATATAGCGTAAAATTTGACCTATTGTTTTATCGGTCGCCTGTCGCTTTATTTCGATAATTATAAAATTGCCTTTATCGTCAACTGCAAGAATATCCATAATACCAACTGTCTGAGTATCGTATTGTCCGTTTTTAGGTATTTGTTCCTCGTCGTCAAAATATTTAAGTTTTGGAAAAAGTCGGTTGAAGTTTCTATGCAATAAACTTTGATAATGTTGAACTTCCAACGCTTCAAATTTTTGTTCTTCTACTAATTCCTTAACTGTTGTTGCTACTTCATTCGGTTCTTTATGTTCCTTTGGAAAAGTCTGATAAAGAAGATGATAAAATTCAAAATTATCAAAAATTCTATTTGCTATTTCCTCTAATCTTTCTTTTACTTTTATAAGTTTGAAATTGTATTCAAGATAAAGTTTAAGACCCGTATTTTCTGTGTCAATTCCTCCTGTTAGCAAAATAGCAAGAAAATGGTCTTGGTCATTGAATATTGGTAAAAATGTATCTGGATAGTATATACTTAATAATTTTGGCAAAACTGTCCTACCAGTCTTAAATCCATTAATTTCTTTTGAAAGTTTGGCAATTTCTTCAAGTCCTTTGGAAAATAATCCATCTGGTTGGTAAGCATTTTTACCGTCAATAAAAGTTACCCTCTGAATAAGCGATTTTATTTTAAAAAAGTCAGATTCGTATCCATATTTATATTTTGAACCCCCTTTAATGCTACCAAGTATTCTTGTACCCCATTCAAGGTCGTAAGCAATACAACCCTTTTTCCTTCCAAGACCTGCAAAGTAATCTTCTTTAGTTAAGTTTTCTATGCGGTCTTTGTTATATGTTGCCTGAAATTGTTGAATTAAATTATTGCGTTCTTCCTTGTCTTTATCTGTCCAAACAAAACTATCGAGTTTTTGAATTATTTTCTCGATTGATTCTTCATTTATTATAGTAGATGTCATAATGTTGTTATATCGTGTCTTATTAAATTGCAGCCAACTCAGTTATATATTCACCCATAAATATAAGCATTCTAAATAAATGGTAGAATACTTTTCATCCCCCTATACCTTTTAAACCAATGTTACTACTTAATATTTTTTAAAAAGTTGTTGTAAAATATGGCCTTTATGGCTTATCGGATTCTATAATTATTTACTTTTCATCCATATTTAACCACGGAGTACACAGAGGTAGGCACTGAATTTCACAGAGTGTTTTTAAATATATTTATTGAAAATTTTACAGTGTTATGTTAAATTTAATATTACGAATAAACCCCAACCCCTTAAAGGGGCTATAACAGAGTAGTGCAGTGGTTTCCCCTCCTTTCTTAAGGAGGGGTAGGGGTGGTTTATTGTTAATTTTACAGTTAACATAACATCAGTAAGACAATCTAACGCATATATATGGAAAAAGAAAGGCTGATAGAACGGTTAAACTTTGTAATGGGTAAAAAAGAAGTTTTAGCCCTTGCCGAGATATTCGCAGATATTGATGATGGCGTTTCAATTCTATTTGAGCTTTGCAAATCGGAAAATGAAACGTTAAGTTTCCATGCAGCATGGGTGTTAGAGAATGTGCTAACAGCTAATCCATATCTTTTTGCCTTAAGCCTTTCTAAAATTGTTGAGGCAATTCCTAACATAAAAAACCCAAGCGTACAGCGCCATTTCAGCAAACTACTTAATATAGCAATTGCCGATTGCCTGAATAACAGACTTCCCAAGGATGTATGCCAGCTACTTAAAAAGCTGGATATGGAACCCGTTGTTGAGAAGTGTTTTGAATGGCTAATGAATCCCGAAACCAAAGCGGCTGTTAAAGCCCATTGTATGGATATTCTATACTACTTCTCGAATCGTTACGAGTGGATTGCCGAGGAACTACCTTATGTAATAGAACTACAAATAATTGATGGAACACCGGGTATCATCAATAAGGGTAAAAAGGTGCTGGAGGCGATGAGGAAGACGAATCTTCGATAAGTTAATTATTGCTATATTAAATACTGAATATTAATAAGTTGTTTGAATTTATTAAAGTCCTAACAACAACCGATTAGGTAGATTTTTATATATTTACAGTTAGCACAACAATATCTTTTTCAATATCACTAAATTTATTAGCCATGAAACACTTGAATACTATTCTTCTACTCATTATCACAGTGATTTTTTTCTCCTGTACCAATGAGCAGCCTAAAAAAGAATCATCTACCTCAAATAGTAAAGCAAATGCAGAGGCTTCGAAGGTTAAGGCAAAAGTAAAAAGTGATCTCGAAAAGTTGAAAATTGCTGGAAATATTAAATCAATAACCGAGACTTATTACTACTCAACTATAAAGGATGGTGCAATTATAAAAGGGAATATACTATCGAAAAAGCTTATGCTATTTGACAAAAAGGGTAATCAAATAGAGTTGGATAATTTTAACCCAAAAGGTAATTTGGATGATAAATCCCTATACAAGTATGATGAGGATGGTAAAAAGATAGAATACAGCAATAGCAAATCTGATGGAAGTTTAGACTATAAATCTACTTTCAAATACGATGATCATGGCAATATTCTTGAAGAAACAGCAAACTATACCGATGGCAGCTTATACTACAAGGCAACCTACGGGTATGATAGTAAGGGAAACCAAACTGAATACGTGTTATATAATCTGATTGGTAGTCGAATCAAGAAAATCACATTCAGCTACAATTCCCAAGGTCTTCAAATTGAAGAAAATCATTACAACGCTAAGAATGAGTTAACAAATAAGTACACCTTTAAGTATGACGATAAGGGGAATAAAACCGAACATTCGGCTTATAGCCCCGATAATAGTTTCAAGGGTTCGTTAACCTATAAATACGAGTATGACAACTCGGGTAATTGGATAAAGAAAACTACCTATAAAAATGATAAGCCAATCGAGATTACTGAAAGGGTTCTCGATTTCAATTAATCTGTTATAATTATACTCTTTTTCACCACAATAGGCACAGCAGAGAACAATAGTATAAGAAAATATATAATGTCTATTATGTATCATACAAAACTCTGTCAGGGTTCAAAACCCTGACAGAGTTAAACTTTAAAATATGTATTATTAAATTTTAGGTTTTATATAATGTGCCCTATTGTGCCTATTGTGGTTCAAATCATTTATTACTAACAATTCCAGTTCTCTTAAGCACAACCGCCTTACGATTTTGTCCGTTAATTATTAAATCCATAGGTGCATCGAAACGAATGTGCCGAATATAATTATCGTCGAAAATTGCTGGAATACTATCTAAATATTCGAAATCTAAGTATCCCTGATTGATGTAAGGGTTAACGGTAATATAGCCAACCCTGAAAGAGGTTAAATTTTGAAAGAAGTGTGTACCCTGACTTGGATCGATCCTATAGTTTTCCTGTCCGGCCTCAACAATTAATTTAGCACCCGATATTTGCGACCATTTAACGGGTATTCCTAACCATCTATCGACCGAACCCCAGCGACCAGGGCCAATCAGTATGTAAGGATTACCTTCACGAACAAGTTTTTGATTAATCTCATCGATTATTTCAGCCATTTCAATGGTTTTTGAAGAGTCGAAACTCTTTGGCTTGATATATACAACATCACATATATCCTGTACTTGCCCATTTCCAAGTGATGAATCCGAGAAGAGAATCAAATCCTCTTTCTTAAAATTATCAACATCAATATTCACCAACTCCCTATTTTGTACAATAGGCCTAATTTGCAAGAAGCTGAAAAGTTTTGGTTGTCCGGCAGGAGTGTTGAGGTTAACGGCAAACTCAATCTCAACGGGAGTATTCATCTCATGCTCTCCAAGCTTCAGAAGGGTTTCTAAAATCTCAGCAAGTGGAAACTGCCTATGTCGAAGTATACCCGAAAAGGAAATAATTGGCATGCCCTGACCGCTGTATCCTTCACGTATTTGCTGGCTATCATTATCAAAAGTTGATGCAAGTAATGCTAACGAGCCATCGGGATATGCCTCTTTCACATCTAGTTCAAGCAGGTTTATTCCATCATCAGTTGATGGAACAAAGCTGGATGCTCTTAAATCGAGGGCAAGAAATGTTTTCTGGGTCTCCTTTAATGCCATCTCAGGAATTGAGAGTTGGAATAGTTTTTTTGGATATTTAGGTGAAAAGCGCAAGCTTGGCTTTCCCTCAACAACATGTTTTCCCAATCCAAGTGCCACGCTTACAATCCCATCCGATGGTTTTTCAGGTTCAATAGGGTAAAAGTTCAAAGATCGTCCAACACCAGATATTGTCGGATAAAATCTATGCCCATAGGTTGAACCAACAACTTCTTGCAAAACAATAGCCATCCGTTCTTCATCAATAACATTCTGTGTTGCTTGCATATACGCTTTACTCTCCTTATAGTAAACAGAGGCATAAACGCATTTTATAGTTTGTCCAAGAATTTCAAGCATTTGATGCTCATTCTCGTGCAAAATTGGAATCATGTATGTTGAATAGATTCCAGCGAATGGCTGATAATGTGAATCTTCCAATAAACTTGAGGAGCGAACAGCAATAGGGTTCTTTGCAACAGATATAAATGAGAATAAATCTTTATGTATACGCGAAGGTATTAGCGCATTAAGGAAATGCCTTAGCATCTCCTCGTTGCTTATATCGGACATCGCTACTGAGTAGAGATTATTGATCTCCATGAATTCATCGAAAATATCTGTGCAGAGCACTACCGTTCGAGGAATAGTTAGCGTAATGCCTTCGAACTGGTGAATCAGATAGTTACGTTTGATCACGGAATCGATAAATGCAAGGCCTCGGCCTTTACCGCCCATTGAACCATCGCCAATACGTGAAAAAATCTGGTACTCATCGTACTGATCACGGTAAAATTTTGAGATTATTCCTCGCCCTTTACTCTGGCGGTAACGATCAATTGTATCGAAAATAAACCTGCGAATCTCATCAAAATTAGTAAAATCCTCAGGGACAAAATATTTAAAAATTTCAGCTATTGGGAATAGAGCTCTTGCTGTAAGCCATTTAGAGATATGATTTCGACGAATATGGTATTCAAGTGATGATTCAGGAACTTGAAATATTAAATCTTGTAAAGATTTTAAGTCTGATGCCCTAAAGATTTCGCTTCCTGTATCAGGATCTATAAATATAAAATCACCAAAAGCTAGATATTTGACAACAAAGTCGCGAAGTTCAAGCGATAAAGTTTTTGAATACTTATGTAGGAACCCCACTTTAATCTGCTTTGCAATTAAGCGGTTGTTTATATCGGACGATTGCAGTAGAATTGGCAAAAATGGGTTATCGCCCTTCAGTTTCTCAATAAGTTTAACACCAGCACGTTGTTCCATTTTTCCGTTTAACGGATAGCTCATATCAGTTATTACACCTAGTAGGTTATTTTTATACTTTTCGTACAATTCAACTGCTTGATCATAATTTTCGGCAAGAAGGATTTTAGGTTGACCCCTTAATCTCATCATTTTCTGATGCTCATTAAGGCCTTCGGACATAAACTCTTTGCTCTGGGTGTAAATTATGTTATAAAGATGAGGTAAATAGCTAGAGTAAAAGCGCACCGAATCCTCAACAAGCAGAATAACCTGAACTCCAACTTCATTAACATCATGCTCAACATTTAGGTTATCCTCAATCAGTTTGATAATTGCAAGCATTATACGTGCATTCCCCAGCCATGCAAAAACATAATCTACTGCCCAAAGATCTACCTTACTTAATTTAAGTGATACTTCACGTGAAAAAGGGGTAAGCACTACGATTGGTTTCTGAGGGTATAAATTCTTAATCTTTGTAGCCAAAGTAAAAGTATCCATACCTTCAACATTAAGCATTGTAATAACGAGGTCTATATGCTGTTTCTTTAATATTGAGAAGGCCTCCTCTGCCGATGTTACCTGATAAAATACTGGTGGATAACGAAGGTTGAGCGAAACATACTCGTTAAAGATCTGCTCCTCGATCCTACCATCCTCTTCGAGCATGAAAGCATCATATTTACTACAAATTAGCAGAACACTCTTAATTTGTTTTTTCATTAACAAATCGAATGCCGTCTCGGCAAAGTAGTATTTGCCAGCCTTTAGATCGTTGGGTTTATTTTCCATGGCAAAACGATTTTAAATTCCTTAAAATTAACCACAGTAGACACAGTAGGTCACATTAGTTTTTCTCTCCTTTTTTCTATTGTGTTATAATGTGTCTACTGTGGTGAAATATATTATTCAATACTTGCAACTATCAATCTCTGTCTACCATCCATCCTAACTACCAATGGTTTCGGAAGTTGAACATGTCTGAAAAACTTTGTTTCATTTACACTAGGCATACTATTCAGAACATCCCAGGCAATTTTTGTTTTGGTATCTCCATCCTGAACTGAACAATAGCCAACATTCATTGAAATTACATTATGGAAAAAGTGGGAACCATAAGATGCATCCAATGGAAAATCTTCAAAACTTGTTTCAACTATAATTTTTGCCTGCGAAATTTGCGGCCATGTAACAGGAATTCCAATCCACCTATCACGGCTACCCCATCGTCCGGGGCCAATCAGAATGTAGCGTCTATTTTGTTCAATTAGTTTATTATTTATTGAGTTGACTTCAATAGCCATATCAGGAGTCATCGATTTATCGAATGATTCACGCTTTATATAAACAATATCGGAGATTGTGTTGATATACCCATTCCCCATGCCATTCATCGACATAAGAATTACCTTACTCATATCAATAGAGTCAAGATTCACCTTATATTCCTGAGTATTACCAAGCATTGGTTTTATTTGCAGCAAGAAGAATGAGGATTTATAGTTTGTATCCCTATTTAAGTCAACTGCAAATTCTATTTCACATGCTGCACCCAAAGCTTCTTTTACAACATCCAAAAGAACCTGAATTGACTGTGCTAATGGAACATAGTTATATTTAAGAATATTAGCAAAATTTACAACTCTTGGACCAGATTGGCCTAGACCAGGAGTTAACGAATTATTCTCTGGATTAAAAACAGAAACACAGTGTTTGAGAGTACCATGCTGTTCAGACTCATACATATGGAGACGTGCAAGTCCAGCCTCTTCACCTTCGAGCAGGTTGAGATTGTGTTTTGATAGATCTACCGCAAAAAATTCAACCTGAGAATTTTTTATCAAATCGGCATTGGAATAATTAATAATAGTAGGATATTTTGGACAAAACCGGTAGGATCTTTCACCTTCAACAACATATTTCCCAAGACCAACAGCCATATTAGCAAATCCATCCTCAGGTTGAATATGTCCAAATGGGTAGTAGTTATAGGATTGTGCAACCCCGCTTATATGGGGGTAATAGTAATTCCCATAAGTATTACCAACAACCTCTTGGATAATAACAGCCATACGCTCATCCTCAATCTTATAGTTAATAGCTTTTATATATCCACGTGCTGTATCGGAAAAAACAGATGCATAAACTAATTTAATAGCATCCATAGCCTGTTTCAGGCGAATATGCTTATCGGGGTGATTGTTCGGTACAATATAGGTTTCAAAGATGCCCGCAAAAGGTTGCATTATTGAATCTTCGAGCAAGCCAGATGAACGAACAGCTAACGGCCGATGATATATTTGTAGTAATCTATCTAACCTTATCTTTAATTGATCGGATAGTTCTCCTTCCAAAAAATGTTTTTGTATCTCGACATAACTTGATGATGCGAAAACCTTTTCGTACAATCCATTTCTCATCATAAAACCCTCGTACTCACTAGTACCAATAATTGATGTACGTGGTGTTCTAAGATTGATGTTTGGAGTATACTGTGATATATCAAAAGTGTAAATTAGGGTATTGATAAATGACAGACCCCTCCCTTTTCCCCCAAAGGAGCCTTCGGCAAGGCTAACTATATTGCTCTCGTCTACTTCCCAGGCGGTATCAAAGCCAACAATTTTTCCCCTACGCTTCTCTTGCCTATATTTTTTTAGGGTATTCAAAAGATATTCCCGAAGTTCCTCTGAATTAGTGAAATCTTCAATTGTAGATGGGTGAATAATTCGGGCTACCTGTATCTCACCACGTGCAGCCAGCCACATCGAAAAGTGGTTTTTCTGGGAATGGTATAAAAGGCTCTCATCCGGAATTATCCTAAGAGCTCTCTCAAACTCTTCCATAGTTGATGCAATGGTTAAGGGATTTCCCAAAGAATCCCTGAAAACAAAATCGCCAAATCCAAGGAAGTTGCTCAAGAAATTTTTTATTTCCTGCATCAATATCTCAGAGTTCTTATTTAGGAATGCAGCCTTTAGTTTAAAAGCCATCTCCTCCTTATCCTGTTCATAAGACTGGATAATAATGGGCAAATTTGGCAACTCTTTTCGCACATGAGTAACCAACTGAACTCCTGCATTCTCATCAAGAATATTATTCTTATAAAATTTTACATCGGAAATTAAGCAAAGCATATAATTCTTATACCTTGTAAAGAGCTCAATAGCCTCCTCATAGGTACCTGCGAGAATGATTTTAGGTCTAATCCTAATTCTTAATACCTTATATAAATCATCCGTGCTAACATCCTCTATTATCCGCTTTGTCTGTTCTAGCACGCTGCTATATAATAGAGGGAGATATCGTGAATAGTACTTTGGTGAATCTTCAACAAGCAGAATAACCCGCGTAAGAGCAATTCGTGTATCATTCTCAATATTAACCCTATCTTCCAACAGTTTAATCATGGTAAAGAAGACCTTCGGTTCACCATTCCAAACGAATACTCTATCGATACTTGAGATGGTTACAGGGTTCTTTTCCATCTCGTTAACGATGACGCTATTGTTAACGAGTAAATATAAAGGTATATAGTTGTACTCACTCTTGATTTTCTTGCTCATCTCAAGAGGAGTCTGAGTATCTGCTCCCATCATGATAATAATCATGTTGAAATACTTTTCATCTAGTTTTTCAAGAGCTTCATCAAGATTAGAAACACCTGTGATACGGGGTACCGTTGAAAGACTGAGTTTTGAGTACTCACCAAGAATATTATCGGTTAGCCTATCCTCTTTTTCTATGCTGTACGCATCATATAGAGTTGAAATCAGTAATATCTCTTTAACCTTAAAGGGCATCAAATCATGATAAATGTCCCTGTCGGCATTATGCTGGTTTATAAATTTTTGTAAGAGTCTTTTGCTTGTAGTGGTGTCTCCTTCAGGTTTACGTTTTTGAATTACTTTAACTTCACGAATAATATCTTTGCCCTTAATACTATTGAGATAACCTGTTAAAATATTGGTGATATTATTAATTAGATCTCTCTCTTCTTTCAAAAAAGGACCTTCGAATTCGGTTGGAAACTCCTGTGTATAGTAAACCTCAATGAATCCAAAACCACCATCAATAGTCTCAAAATCTTGTTTTTGACACCAAGGGGTTTCCTTAAACCCAGATGACTGAAATTCGTACTGTCCATACTTTATTCTAACAATTGTATGCTCTGGGAATTGCCATGCATCAGGTAGTATTAAGCATAGCTGGTGCAATGTATCCTGTATTGATTTTCCCTCCTTAATTATAGCAATAGCTTGATTAATAGCAGCAAGTTCCTTCAGTCTTTCCTTGCTCTGAGCCAGTAATTTGTAAAAATCCTCGGGGTTTGCAACAGGTTTCTGAGTCATAAGCTATTAGTTGAGTTGGGAAACTAAATAAAAGAAACACTTCAAATCGCTTCAAGTTAGCAGCATTTTTCGGCTTCATCAACTCATAATAGTAAAAATAAGTAAAACTCGGAGACCGGCTAAGTGGAACGCCTATCGACAGTGTCAGTATATAACTGGATTTAAGACACTTTCGTATTTTGATATCTTTTTTAGGCTAACTTTCAACTGCAATTTTACTCATAAAACCCTTTTAATAACAATAAATTTCTAACTAAATTAAATCATTATGAAAAACCAAGCTATTGAACAAAAAGTTAACAAATTCATGGCTCAAGTAGCGGCTAAGAATCCTTCTGAACTTGAATTCCATCAGGCTGTAAGGGAAGTAATCGAGAGTATTATTCCTTACATGGAAGAGAATCCTGTATACTATAATGAAAAGATTCTTGAGAGAATTACTGAGCCAGAAAGAGTATTAATGTTTAGAGTACCTTGGATTGATGATAAAGGCGAAATTCAAGTAAACCGTGGTTTCCGTATTGAGATGAATAGTGCAATTGGACCATACAAAGGTGGATTACGTTTCCATCCAACTGTAAACCTTGGTATTTTGAAATTCCTTGCGTTCGAACAAGTTTTCAAAAATAGTTTAACTACTCTACCTATGGGTGGTGGTAAAGGTGGTTCTGATTTCGATCCTAAAGGAAAATCAGATAAAGAGGTTATGCGTTTCTGCCAAAGTTTTATGACTGAACTTTGTCGTCATATTGGCCCAGATACTGACGTTCCAGCTGGTGATATAGGAGTAGGTGGTCGTGAAATTGGTTACATGTTTGGTCAATACAAACGTATCCGTAATGAGTTTACTGGTGTTCTTACTGGAAAAGGTAGACTTTGGGGTGGTTCATTAATTCGTCCAGAAGCAACTGGTTATGGCAATGTATATTTTGCACAAGAAATGCTAAAAACTCGTGGTGAGAGTTTTAAAGGTAAAGTTGTAACAGTTTCTGGTTCAGGAAACGTTGCTCAATACACCGTTGAAAAAGTTAACGAGTTTGGTGGAAAATGCGTTACCCTTTCAGATTCTGAAGGATTTATCTACGATCCTAAAGGAATTGACGCTGAAAAACTAAAATTCGTAATGTGGCTAAAGAATGAGAAACGTGGCCGTATTAAAGAATATGCCGATAAGTTTAAATGTGATTATTTTCCAGGTGAACGTCCATGGGGAATCAAGTGTGATGTAGCTTTACCAAGCGCAACACAGAACGAAATCAACGGCGAAGAAGCTAAGATTCTTGTTAAGAATGGTTGCTATTGCGTTTCTGAAGGTGCAAATATGCCATCAACACCTGAGGCTGTTGAAGTTTACATTAAGAATAAGATTTTATTTGGCCCTGGTAAAGCAGCTAACGCTGGTGGAGTTGCAACATCTGGTCTTGAAATGTCACAGAACTCACTTCGTTTATCATGGACACGTGAAGAGGTTGATCAAAGATTACATCAGATTATGATCGACATTCACGAAACATGTAAGAAATATGGTACAAAAGAGGATGGTTATATCAACTACGTTGATGGAGCTAACATCGGCGGATTCGTTAAAGTAGCCAACTCAATGATTGATCAAGGAGCAGTTTAAATAGATAATTTAGTTTTAGTAGTGTCTGTCAGGCTGCTCACCACAGCCTGACAGATTTGTTTATAAAATTTTTATATGATTATATTTATATCAAGATTAAAGGAATATTTTTACAAGGACTATTCAAGGTTTTAAACGATATGTAAAAATACATATCGTTTTTAGTAATTAATTACATTACAAACTGTTTTACCCATGCGCATACAAAGACTCCAACCTGAATCAAAACCAATCGCCAAAGGGGAACCCATAAATGTTGTCCTGTTAGAGCCTTTACTTGACAAGTATAAAGGCAAAAAAGGTAGTCTTATTCCACTTTTACAAGGTGCTCAGGAAATGTTTGGGTATATCCCAAGGGAAGCATTTGATAAAATATCAAAAGTATCGGGCATTAGTCTCAGCGACATGTATGGAGTAGCTACATTCTATTCCCAGTTCAGACTTGCACCTGTAGGCAAATATATTATAAAAGTTTGCCATGGAACTGCTTGTCACGTTCAAAATGCCGATGCAATCTCCGATGCTATTAAAGAAGCATTAAATGTAAAGGACGGAGAAACTACCGAAGACAAGATGTTTACCCTCGAATCGGTTGCCTGTCTTGGGTGCTGCTCTCTTGCTCCTGTTATGATGATAGGTGAAGAGGCATATGGCAAACTCACAGGCAATTCTGCCGTGAAAATTATCAAGGATATTAAAATAAAAGAAAGCCAAAGCAATTAGTGTTTAGTGTTTTGTATTAAGTGTTTCGACTTTACCTCAACACTTTAACAAATCGCTACTTTACTACAAAAGAGTATATTTAATGGCAAAAACAAAAGTTATAGTCGGTTTAGGTAGCTGTGGAATTGCTGCTGGAGCCAACAAGGTTTATAACAAAATCAAAGCCTTACAAGAGGCTGAGAAAATTGATTTCGAACTTAGAAAAACCAGCTGTATCGGTATGTGCTATCGAGAACCCTTGGTAGAGGTTATTGATGATACTGGTTCCTTTATATATGGAGATGTAACAGAAGATAAGGCAGTTGAAATTATTCAACAGCATGTTATCGGATTTAATCCCATCAAAGATTATGTAGTTAAAACAGATCTTTTCGACACACCCGACAAAGATTACTTTGAAGGTCAAGTTAAGATTGCACTCCGCAATTGTGGGTATATCGACCCAGAAAGTATCGAGGAGTACGAATCCAGAGATGGCTATTTAGCAATTAAGAAGATTGCCTCTGAAAAATTACCCTTTGAAAGTGTAATCCAAACCATTCTCGATTCGGGTTTGCGTGGTAGGGGAGGCGGAGGTTTCCCAACCGGTTTAAAATGGCGATTTGCACGTAGCAGCAAATCCGATGATAAGTATATTATTTGTAATGCAGATGAAGGCGACCCAGGAGCGTTTATGGATCGTTCACTTCTTGAAGGCGATCCACATGCAGTTCTTGAAGGAATGATTATTGGAGCATACGCAATAGGAGCAAACCATGGAGTAATATATTGTCGGGCTGAGTATCCTCTAGCCATTAAACGTCTCAACATTGCTTTAGATCAGGCACGAAATAAAGGGTATCTGGGTGAAAATATTTGTGGAATAAAAGGATTCAATCTTGACATCTATGTAAAAGAGGGTGCAGGAGCATTTGTTTGTGGTGAAGAAACTGCACTCATGGGCTCAATTGAAGGTAAACGTGGTATGCCATCAAAACGCCCTCCATTCCCAGCAGAATCGGGTCTTTGGAAAAAACCTTCGAACATCAACAACGTTGAGACTTTTGCAAATATCCCATATATTGTTTACAACGGTGCTGGCTCATTCAATAAGTATGGTACTGAGAAAAGCAAGGGCACAAAAGTGTTTGCTCTTACTGGCAAAATCAAACATGGAGGACTTGTTGAAGTTCCCATGGGTATTACCCTCAAAGATATCATCTACAAACTTGGTGGTGGGATTCAAGACAATAAGGAGTTTAAGGCGGTTCAGATGGGTGGTCCATCTGGTGGATGTATTCCAAAGCACCTTGCAGACTTACAAATTGACTACGACCAAGTAAATGCAACTGGAGCCATCATGGGTTCTGGTGGTATGGTTGTAATGGACGAAACAACCTGTATGGTTGATATGGCTAGATTCTTCCTTGATTTTACACAAAAAGAATCTTGCGGAAAATGTACCTTTTGTCGTATCGGGACAAAGCGCATGCTCGAAATTCTTACCCGTTTAACTGAAGGGAAGGGCGTTGAAGGCGATATTGAAACCCTCGAAGAGCTAGCTGCTCAAATCAAGGATAGTACACTATGCGGACTAGGACAAACAGCACCAAATCCAGTACTCACAACAATTAAGTATTTTAGAAATGAGTATGAAGCACATATCCGAGATAAAAAGTGCCCTGCTTTAAGTTGCAAGCAGCTTCTCACCTACCAGATTCTGCCTGATAAATGTACTGGTTGCATGGTTTGCGGAATTAAATGTCCTGTTAAGGCCATTGAGGGTGAAAAGAAAAAAGTTCACTTTATTCATCAGGAAAAGTGCATCCGCTGCGGTGATTGTTATTCACGCTGTAAGTTCGGTGCAATTAGTGTTTCTTAATGATTTACAAACTTTCAACTGACAACGAATATGAGCGACAAAATCAATATAGTTCTTAACGGACAAAATACCACTGGTTTAAAAGGAGAGTACATTCTTGATGTTGCCAAAAGGGACGGTATTGAAATTCCAACACTTTGCAACGACCCAAGGCTTGAGCCATTCTCTGCTTGCTATGTATGTTTAATTGAGATTGAGGGAAACAAAAACCTTCAACCCTCCTGTTCAACGAGGATTGCTGAGGGAATGAAGATTAATACTGATAATGATAGAATTTACAAGGCTAGAAAAACTGCACTTGACCTGATAATGAGCAACCACTACGCCGATTGCGTTGCTCCCTGCCGCGAGCGTTGCCCTGCTGGAGTTGATGTTCAAGGCTATATCTCACTAATTGAAAAAGGTCTTTACAGCGAGGCTGTTAAGGTGATAAAACAAACTAACCCTCTACCTTCAATCTGTGGGAGAGTTTGTGTTCGCCCTTGCGAGGCTGCATGTCGCCGAAATCTATTAGATGAGGGAACTGGAGTTGGTATTGATTATATGAAACGATTTGCAGCAGATTCCGATCTATCTTCTGAAAACCATTATAAACCTGAGGTTGCCCCATCAACAGGTAAAAAAGTTGCAATTATTGGTGCTGGCCCTGGTGGTTTATCAAGCGCATACTTTTTACAACAAAAAGGTCATCAGTGCGATATCTATGAGGCACAACCACACTCTGGAGGCTGGTTACGTTATGGTATTCCTGAGTATCGTTTACCCAATGATATAATTCAAAAAGAGACTGATTGTGTAACTGAATTAGGTGCAAATATCTTTTACAATAAAAAGTTAGGCGAAAACATTAGCTATAAGGAATTATCAGAAAAGTACGATGCGGTAATTCTAACCATTGGCTCACAAAGAGGCACCCTACTTGGTTGCGATGGTGAGGATGCAGATGGCGTTTTCTCTGGAATTGATTTCCTTCGGAATATGGAGGTAACGGGTCAGCGTTACGACTTCACTGGGAAAAAAATAGTTGTAGTTGGTGGCGGAAACACAGCCATGGACTGCTGTCGCACATCTCTCCGTTGCAAAAGTACCGATGTTAAGGTGGTTTACCGCCGCTCTGAGGCTGAAATGCCAGCCAATCCAATTGAAATCCATGAATCAAAACTTGAGGGAGTTGAGTATCTTTTCCTAACCAATCCGGTTAGGGTTAATAAGGATGAGAATGGAAAATTAAAATCCATGACCCTTATTCGAATGGGATTAGGTGAACCCGATGCTTCGGGCAGAAGAAGACCTGTTCCTGTTGAAGGTTCTGAATTTGATATTGAGGTTGATTATATACTCGCCGCAATTGGTCAAAAAACCGAGATTAATTTCCTTGATGATATCAATAAATATGCAAAGGGAGGTCAGCTGAAACCCACCAAATGGGGTGACATTGATGCTGATAAAAACACTCTTCAAACAGGAATTCCATCTGTTTTTGCTGCTGGCGATGGAGTAACAGGGCCTGCTACTCTAATTGAAGCCGTTGCTCAAGCACGTTTGGCATCAAATAGTTGCCATCTTTATCTTACAGGACAAAAGGTTGAAGCTCCAATTAAAGATTTCCTTAGTAAAAAGGACAACTTTAAAAATCAGGAGAAAGACGAATATATTGGTCGTTATCGCAACCAAATTAGGGAAGAGATGCCTGTTATGGAACCCAATAGCAGGGTTAATTTCAAAGAGGTAGAACTTGGTTATTCCGAAGTACAAACCTTGAATGAAACTAGCCGTTGCCTAGAATGTGGTTGTGTTGCCTATTTCGACTGCGATTTGAAAAAACATGCAGATACCTATAAAGCCGATCAAAAGAGATTTATTGGTGAGCATAAGGAATTCCAATTGAATATAGCCCATCCGTACATTGAGATTGATAATAACAAATGTATTCTCTGCTCACGCTGCGTGAGGATTTGTAAGGAGGTTGTTGGCGCTAACGCCCTAACGCTTGTTAAGCGTGGTTTCGACACCTATGTTGCACCAGCATTTGGCGACAAATTACAAGATACTAAGTGTGAATCATGCGGGATGTGTATTTCTGCTTGTCCTACAGGAGCAATCACCGAGAATGTTCCATTTAAACCAGGTCCTGTTAAGCTAGAAACATTCGAAACTATTTGTGGATACTGTTCTGTAGGATGTAAACTTACATTCCATCATCGTGTTGGCTATGTGATGAAGGTAACTGGTGCAGAGGGAATGGTGAATAAAGATGGCAATCTTTGTATGTATGGTAAGTTTGGCTATCGCTTTATCAACGATAAATCAAGAATCACAAAACCTCTCCATAAAGTCAACGGAAAGTTTCAAGAGATTAGCTTCGAAAAGGCATTCAACATCATCTCCGAAAAAATAAAATCTGTTAAAAACGACCAGAATGCATTCTTTGCAAGTGCTGGATTAACCAATGAGGAACAATACCTTGTCCAGAAACTAGCACGTGTTGGTGCTAAGACCAATAACGTTAACAGTTTCCATTATTTAGGAGGAGCAAAAGGTTATATAACAGATTCTGATAGTAACGTTCCTTTTGATGCTATTAGCGGGGCATCCGCTATTTATCTACTTGGCTCTGAGATAAACCGTGACAATCCTGTGGCTGGCTATATGGTAAATGCTGCTCAGAAGCGTTTAGAGGTAATCTCTATAGACCCAAAGAGCACTCTAAGACATAAAGCATTTTCATTTAATACAGTAAAATCCTATTACCTTTTTATTAAGGCGGTTAATCACTATCTAATTGCCAATGGCAAGCAGAATAGCATGTTCATTAAGGATAATTGCGTTGGTTACGAGGATTATAAAAAGAATTTGCTGAAGGAGAGTTACAAAAAATTATGCGGTGAAGCATGTTATAGTGAATGTGGCTGTGATTGCAGCTGCGTTAGCGATTTTGCAGAATCGTTTAACAACGAGATGAATGCAATATTGATATTCAGCGAGAAAGAGGTTGGATCTGATGCTGCACGTGAGATTATCAATTTAGCGATGATTACTGGTAAACTAGGAAAAACTTCAAGTGGAATCATCTCGCTAAAGCAAAAGAATAACTCGCATGGACTTTTCGATATGGGCGTTAGACCAAAAACGAGTGTTGGGTTACAGGATTTATCAAATGCTGAATTTATTGCAAAAATTAAGAGTAAATGGAGTATTAATGATTTTCCAAAAATTGTAGAAGAATGCTTTACTGAAAGGTTCATGAATGGCGAATACAAGAATCTCTTCATATTTGGTGAAGATCCTATTGGTTGTGCCATTGATAGGAAATCCATTGAAAAGATTTTCAGCAAGGCTGAATTCAAGGTAGTTCAAGATGTATTTATGAGCGATACAGCAAAAGAGGCTGATCTGATTCTTCCTGCATCGCTATGGTTCGAAACTGGAGGATCCTTCACCAACTCACAAAGGATGATTCAGGTATTTGAATCGGGATTAAAACCTAAAACTGAACTATCATCCGCTGAACAGCTAATTAAACTTCTTGCAAAATTTGGTTCGAATGGTATTAGTGATATTCATGAAGCAAATACTGAAGCACTCTCACTACTTCCAACTCAAGATGAACCGACCAAGTTTAATTTTATTTATACCGAAAGTGAGACTAGCGAACAAATGTTCACACATGGTTGTAACTATATCATGAAACGTTTTGATGAAGAGTTTGAAGGGGCTTTAGGGAAATAATTTGTTTCGAATTAAGCTAATTGACAAAATGAATGTTTATATATTAAACAATTAAGTGCCTAGAGTTTAGAGTGCCTAAAATGCCTAAAGTTAAGTTCACCATATTAGTTTTAAAGTACTTTAGGCACTCTAGACACTGTAATATCAACAACCAATCGAATTAACTAGAATCATATGAACGAATTTATTAACATAAACGACATACTGGATTTTGCAATCCAGAACGAGCAGAATGCCGTTGAGTTTTATAACGATTTGGCAAAAACAGCTCGTACCGATGATATGCACAGCACATTTGTACTATTTGCTCAGGAGGAAATGGGTCATAAGGCTAGGTTAATTAAGATAAAGGAAGAGGGTATCTTCAACCTTCCAATAGCAAAAGTTGCCGATCTGAAAATTGCCGATTACGTTGTAAGAACTGAAACAAAGGCTGATATGAGCTATGAACAGACCTTGGTTCTAGCCATGAAAAGGGAAAAAGCAGCATTTAAACTATACATGAAACTATCTGAAAAAGCCCCCAACGAAGATTTGAAAAAACTATTTTTAGGCCTTGCTCAAGAAGAGTCTCGCCATAAGCTTCGCTTTGAACTTGAATACGATGAATTTGTTCTGAGGGAGAATTAGATTAACGTGAGTTCGATGTAAACGTAACATATTGATCCTTAACTCAGGGTTAGATTGTTGCTTTGTCATGCTGAACGAAGTGAAGCATCTCATCTTTAAATAATTAGATCCTTCGCTTCGCTCAGGATGACACCTTACATCGAACTGACGTTAGATTAGATTCCAGATATCAAAATTCACGGAGCATTACACTACTCGTAATGTTTTATTGGATAAACCTAGGAAATAAAATAAAAGAGGCCTTTCGGCCTCTTTTTAGTATTCATCTTCGTTAAAGAAAAAATCCTCTTTAGTAGGATAATCAGGCCAAATATCTTCTATACTTTCGTATATTTCCGCTTCTTCCTCAAGTTCTTGAAGATTCTCAATTACCTCTAGCGGAGAACCGGAACGAATAGCAAAGTCTATCAACTCTTCTTTAGTTGCTGGCCAAGGAGCATCTTCTAATTTTGATGCAAGTTCTAGTGTCCAGTACATAATCTAAAATATTTTCGTTAAGTAGTTGTTTTACAGAATATTGTATATAATACCCTGTTTGCAAATATAAAAAATATTCATATCAAAATTTAGGATTCCAAGAAATTTGATCAATATTAAGATCTTTGGCAATTTTTCTTGATAAAACAAAGAAAAAATCACTTAAGCGATTAATATAAACAATTAATTCTTCGGGTACAGGTGTTTCTTCTGAAAGTTTTATGATTATTCTTTCGCATCTACGACAAATAGTGCGACATACATGGCAGAGGGATACTGATTGATGACCACCAGGCAGAATAAATGAAGTTAAAGGTTCTAGTAAAGTTTCAAATTTATCGATTTCCAGTTCAACTTTTTGGGTATCCGAGGGAAGGATCAATGGGATTTTAACCTTACAATCCGTGCAATCTGCCGCAAGTATGGATGCGCAGTTCATCAATTTGTCTTGAATCTCAATTAGAAATAGCTTTATTTCATGGTCAATATCCTGATCGCGAAGCAGAGCTACGTATGAAATCAATTCGTCAACAGTGCCATAGGCCTCAATTCTTGGGTGGTACTTGGAAACTCGCTTTCCTCCGATTAACGAGGTAGTACCTTTATCTCCTGTTTTAGTATAAACCTTCATGAGAATAATCTTATATTATATGATTGATTTATAGTAAGATGAAAATGTAATGGTAACCGTTTATAAATTACAATCATGGAACACCCATATTATATTTATCTCCTTTTGTTTTAGTCTACAACATGGGTATTTCATTTAAAGAAAATGGATTTTATTGTTCAATCAGTACAACCTTTTGTTTTCTTACTGGATTAGGATTAATTTCGTCCGATTCTATTAACCCGTCACGTAATCTAACAATCCGCCTTGCATGGCGTGCAATATCCTCCTCATGAGTTACAACAATGATAGTATTCCCTTGATCATAAATATCTTCGAAAAGATTCATGATATCTATTGATGTTTTTGAATCAAGGTTACCGGTAGGTTCATCCGCCAGAATAATTGAAGGATTGTTTACTAATGCACGGGCAACTGCAACCCTTTGGCGTTGTCCGCCTGATAGTTCATTGGGGCGATGTTCCATTCTGTCCTCTAACCCAACGTTGCGCATTGTTTCAACACCTTTTGCAATTCTAGTATCCTTCCCAACTCCAGCGTAAATTAGTGGGAGCACAACATTCTCAAGGGCTGTATAACGAGGTAGTAGGTTGAATGTTTGGAATACAAACCCTATCTCTTTGTTACGTATTTCGGCAAGTTGATCGTCTACCAAATGGCTAACATTAGTACCATTAAGGATATAATCGCCCTCAGTTGCCGTATCGAGACATCCGATTATATTCATTAGCGTAGATTTCCCAGAGCCAGAAGGCCCCATGATAGCCACATATTCATTTTTGCTAATCGTGAGGTCAATCCCTTTTAAAGCCTTAACCACCACTGTACCAACCTTGTAGTACTTCTTAAGATTTTTTAATGTAAATAGATTATCAGACATTGTTTAATTATTATTTTATAAAAATACTAAAAAGGACCGTATCTTAAATTTAAATGTTGTTTAACTACTCCTTTTCGAAAAAAGGCTAAGCCGCAATTGAAAAGGTCTACAGATATTGAAACGTTTTTATCATCACAAATATTTTTCCATGCACTTTGCATTCCGTTGCTCCATCTAATATCGTCAAAAATAATTAGAGTATCACTATCGGCTCTTTCCGAAAAATATTTAAAATATTTCAAAGTTGCATCTTCAGTGTGATTACCATCGATAAAAATAATTCCACATTTACTAATTTCACTCAAAAGAATAGGAATTTGGGTATCAAAATCTCCACATATTACAGTAACGTTGCTTAATCCAAGTTTGTTTAAATTTTCATTAGCTATTTTCACCAAAGATTTATCACCTTCCAAACTATATACTCTTGACTTGTTATTTCCGGCAGCAAGATAGCATGTACTTATGCCAACAGATGTGCCCAATTCAATAATTGTATCGGGCTTTAGGTAGTTGGCTAGTTCGTACAGTAATCGACCTGTAAATGGTTTTACTGCCGATAGTTTTGTAATATCTTTTATAGTCTGCTCCTTACTACTGGCTTGTTTTGAACCGGCTCCAAAATCATCTTTCGAAATAATAGTTTTATTCTTAAATAGCTCCTTCCTTATTTTCTCAATTCTATTAAATATCTCTGCTTTGCTATCTATATCAATGCTTTGAGTATATAAGTCGTAAATAAATGGTGAATGAATACCATGACCTCCTCTGGGTTTTGAGTTTACCCGAAAGTTTAAATATTTTGTAATAAGATTTATTTTCTCCTGAAACATCAAGACAAATTTGACTAATGGTAAATACTCAGGTTTATATTTCAGCAAACACTCTCTTTGAAAGTAAAGAATCTAAGTTATGGCTTTTTTGTTGATTCCTAATGGGTTCTCGCAAAGTCGTGAATCAAAGGCTAAAAAGTCAAAATTAGTTCTCGCAAAGTTCTCAAAGAAGAAACGCTAAGATCGCAAAGCGTTGAGATAATGAATAGTATACTTTGCGAACTTTGCGAAGACTTGGCGTTCTTTGCGTGAAGAATTCTTTTTTGCCTCTTCAAATCAAAGGTTCAATTTGATCATAATATTTTATTATTTTTAACTAAGTTCCTTATCTATCTTATTTTCTTTGCGACTTTGCGTGAGATATTTTTTTTGCGAAGATATAGTTTGATTCTTTCAAACTAAGATGCTGGATGTTAAAAAACGTTTAAAAAGTCAATCTGAAAACTCTTTGCTATAAATGGGTACTTGGGTATTTTGAACGATCATTTTTTTAAATTTGCTAAATGAGGGTGAATCTATCAACCGATATAATGTATCTGGGAGGAGTGGGGCCAAAAAGAGCAGAACTTCTTCGTAAAGAGCTAAATATTCATACCATTGGCGATTTATTGCGCTACTATCCTTATAAATATGTTGATAGATCTAAAATCTATAAAATATCCGAAATTGTTGACGATCTACCATATATTCAGCTTATTGGTAGGTTAATTAGAATTGACCAAACAGGAGTTGGGCCGAAGAAAAGACTTACAGCAATATTTTCCGATGAAACGGGCATGGTTGAGCTGGTTTGGTTTAAGGGCATAAAATGGGTTGAGAAAAATATAAAGTTGAATACTAATTACTTAGTTTTTGGTAAGGCAACCCTCTTCAACGGTCGTTTTAATATTGCTCACCCTGAAATTGAAGAGTATAAACCAGAGAATGATAAAACTAAAAGTTCCTTCGAGGCAGCCTATAACACAACAGAAAAGCTAAAGAACAGCTATTTAAATTCAAAGTATATCCATAGACTGCAACAGACTCTAGCTTTTCAAACCCAATTTGATGTTGAGGAGACATTACCCACACACCTTATAGATAGGTATAAATTAATGACATTGCCAGAGGCGTTAAAACAGATTCATTTCCCAGATAATTCTACACTTCTTCAAAAATCGCAAAACCGATTAAAGTTTGAGGAGCTATTTTATGTTCAGTTGGGCTTACTAAAGCAGCGAAGTTTGAGGTTGAGTAAGCAGAACGGGCATGTTTTTAAGGTGGTTGGGGATATGTTTAATCGCTTTTATAGTGAGAAACTTCCCTTTGAGCTAACCGATGCGCAAAAAAGGGTAATTAAGGAGATAAGGCGCGATATGGGCAATGGTAAGCAGATGAACCGCCTACTTCAGGGAGATGTTGGGAGTGGAAAGACACTTGTTTCATTGATGTGCATGCTAATTGCTATGGATAATGGGTATCAATCATCAATTATTGCTCCTACGGAGATTCTTGCAAATCAGCACTATCTTACAATTACAAAGCTACTCGGCGATCTTCCAGTTAAAGTTGGTCTGCTTACAGGATCAACCAAAAAATCGGAGAGAAAGATTTTGCATAATGATTTGTTGAGTGGCACAACAAATATTTTAATAGGCACTCATGCTTTGTTGGAGGATATTGTTCAGTTTAAAAACCTTGGCTTTGTTACAATTGATGAGCAGCAACGATTTGGCGTTGCGCAAAGGGCTAAACTTTGGGATAAGAACGATAACCCGCCCCATGTTCTTGTGATGACCGCTACACCCATTCCCCGCACCTTGGCAATGACGCTTTACGGCGATTTGGATGTTAGCGTTATCGATCAGCTGCCACCGGGCAGAAAGCCAATCAAAACAATTCATTTTACCGATGCCAAAAGAAACCTTGTTTTTGGCTTAATGCGTGAGCAGATTAAGCAGGGACGGCAGATATACGTGGTTTACCCGCTGATAAAGGAATCCGAGAAGATGGAGAATTTAAAGGATTTGCAGGATGGGTACGAGAGCATCACTAGGGCATTTCCACAGCCTGAATACGTAACCGTTGTTGTGCACGGGCAGATGAAGCCCGATGATAAGGAATTCTCCATGAACCTTTTTGCAAAAGGCAAAGCGCATATAATGGTTGCAACCACGGTTATTGAGGTTGGCGTTAATGTGCCTAATGCAACAGTTATGGTAATTGAAAGTGCCGAAAGGTTTGGTCTATCGCAGCTGCACCAATTAAGGGGTAGGGTAGGGCGTGGTGCCGATGAAAGCCACTGCGTATTAATGTCATCGGTTAAATTAACCCACGAATCGCGAAAGCGATTGGAAACCATGGTTGCAACCAATGATGGCTTTCAAATTGCTGAGGTAGACCTCCAGCTTCGTGGCCCCGGCGATTTGGAGGGAACACAGCAAAGCGGATTACCATTTGAGCTGAAAATAGCGAGTTTAAGCAAGGATAGCCAACTTTTACAGTATGTACGGCAGGTTGCAATGGAAATTCTTGATGAAGACCCACAGCTTGTATTATCGCAAAATGCGATATTGAATTCGCAACTCGAAAAAGCCGAAAAGCAGAAGGTGAATTTTAGCCAGATAAGCTAGGGAAATAAACCCCAACCCCTTAAAATAAGGGGCTATAAAAGGGTATTAAAGTGGTTTTCTGTTGCTTTTAGGTTGATTTCTAAGTTATCTATCATTGTGGAAATCTAATTTTAAAAACCTTATTTTGCGTGTTTTGTGACTTCTTTGTGTTTTTTGTGGAATAGCTATTACACAAAGGTTCTCAAAGTATTACACAAAGTTACACAAAGATTTTTTCCAGCATCTTAAAATTTACTTTTAACAGAGTTCCTAACTTTTTAAAAAGTTCGCAACTCTTATCAAATAAGGAACGAATAAAAAAACCGCCCCAATTTTTTGAGACGGTTTTTTAGTTGTTGGGCTTTTATTCTATTGTAAAGGTTTTACTACTTCAATAAGCTCAGGAAGATCCATTCCTATATTCTTTAGATGCTCAACTGTAGGAACACCGTTGCTTGTCCATCCACGACGTTTGTAAACAGCATCGAGTAGTTGTTCGTAACGATCTTCTCGGTATTTACGCATTGCAACCATTTTTTCCTCAAGGCTCATCTTGGTTGGGTCAACGCCAACAAGTTCTTTAAGTTGCTTGTCGTATCGTTCTGCACGGCTTTCGTATTCCTCCTTGGTAACAGGGCCTGCAGCACGGTATGGCTGTGCATCGTGTTTACGTAAACCATAACCACGGCGGATATTGAATATGCGTTGAAAGTTATAAACCCTTTCGCTTTGGCGAATAATATCCTCTTTTTTGATATTGCTACCAGTTACTGCATTGTAAATGGTAACATAATTATCAACGTGTTGAGGAACTTTTGCAGGTTCTGATGTTGTAGCATTATCTTCTGGCTCAACATCGTTCCATGGAAGTTTGCAGAGACCCTGTAAACCAAACCATGTACGGAACATTGGGAAGTAGTGTAATGCTTCAGCTTTTTTCTCGAAGGTTGGAATATGATTGTTAACCATATCCATGAAGATTAGCCAAGCCTCATCGTGCTGAGGACCCTTGTTGGTCATTGCGTAACCACCTTGCTGTGCAAGTGATTCTTTTGAAACGTACTGGCTATACTCAAGACCTTTATTCTCCATTCCAATATCCTGCATCAATTTTGGATCACCACCAAAGTTCTTTGCAAAATACTCTTTTAGCTTACGAATTCCCATTCCAACTATCTTTCCAAATCCTTCGCCACGACCAAGCTGATGAAGAAGTTCCATTGCATCATCCTTGCTGCCAAAACTTAAATCGAGACCGCCTGTGCGCTCTTTGTTAAGAATTCCACGTTGGTAGCACTCCATAACAAATGCAAGTGTTGTACCCCAGGAGATTGTGCAAATACCATAGGTATCGCAGTAGAAGTTTGCTTCAATAACATACTCTGGATCGAAGATACCGCAGTTAGAACCTAATCCAGCAGCTGTTTCATACTCAGGGCCATCAACAATAACCTCTTCGCCTTTATATGGGCCAGTTTTTAGCTTAAATTTATCTACCCCTTTTGCGCAAGCCATATTGCAACCAATCCAGCAACCATCAGGAACTCCTTGGGTGAAATAGCTTTTCCAAACCTCGGAATGTATCTTACCTGAGTCTTTATGCGCACCGTACTGGAAATTGTGGGTTGGTAGTAAATCGTAATCGTTCATAATCTCAACAAGGTGGGCAGTTCCCTTTGAACGCATTTGGCACTGCTTATCGTCTAAATCGCGAATCTCCTTATTGAATGTACGTCCACGTTCAGCAATGGCTTCAAGGTTTGCAACGTCGTTTAAGTTTCCTTTAACTCCAGGAATCTTGCAAACAATAGCTTTAATTTTCTTGTCGCGGAAAACTGTACCAATACCACCACGACCAGCTTGTTTTAGACGTACGCATTTACGTTTATTATCGTAGAATGTGAAGTTCAGCATACCCATTAAGCTGTGATCAGCGGCTGTGCCGGCAGATACAATGCCAATGTTCTTTTTCTCGGACTCATCCTTAGCAAACATCTCGCTAAGCACTTCGCCTAAAACGTGGCTATCAATTGGTTCTTCGGGTGCTTCGAAAATTTCTACTTTATGATCAATGCCATCAATATAAATAATAACATCATTTTTTGCTTTGCCCTGAAGTTCAATTGCATCGAACCCAGAAAACTTAAGGAATGGCCCAAAGAAACCGCCAACGTTGCTATCGATTATAATGTCTGTTTGTGGGGAAATTGCACACACAATTGATTTTCCTGTTCCAGAGTATTGGGTAATACCGCCAATTGGTCCTGATGAAATTACTATCTCATTCTCGGGATCGGTCCATTTTGTGTTTGGTTTTGTAGCATCCCAGAGTAGGCGTAGGTCATAACCTTTACCACCAATAAATTTTTCTTTCATCTGGGGTGGAACTATTTTCTCTTTCACCTCGTTAGTTCCGACATTAATATAAAGGGTTTTGTCGGTATAACCTCTGTGAAGAGCTTTCCACTCGTATTTCCAGGAATTTAGCTGCTTATGCTTTTGGATCATCTCCTGAACTTTCATATCGATTATATTTTTAGTTTATATTTTTCTTAAGAATTTAGACTGCAAATGTACTAAAAAAACATCTGCATAAAATGATATAAGTCAATATGAAAACGTTTGCATATTGCAATTTATCAGGTTTTTAGATAATAATAAAAGGATGAAAATGGAGTATAGGGTGATTAAGTTTTTTTATAAAGGTTAGTTCTATATGCCAATTTGTTAATAATTCTAAAGTTAGGGAATGCCTGTTGCTTAGTATTTTTAGTTATCTTAACGTCATAATTGCTAAAAAATTTAAAACTAATTACTAACTAACGTTAGTTCAATGTAATAAACAATGTGTTAACCTATATTTTAATCAATTTATTTCATTTGAATCAATGGGATAATGAAAGATATAAGCAAAAATCTAACCTCTTGTTTTCCAATATTTGACTTCATTGAACTCTATAGCATAGTTGCAATCCGAGCGATAATATAATTCAAAATACGTTAATATGAGTAATTCATAATAAAGCCTGCAAATTCGTTCAATCAGAAATTTATCTGCATATAACCTTGAAGCAAAGCAGGGTAAGTCTTTGCTATTAAATATATTAAAATTAAAAAATTATGAAAACAAAAAAAACATTATTAATTGCTATTACTTTAGTTACATTACTATCAACAAAAGTGGTAAATGCGCAAATTTACATGAACACCGCTGGAGATGTTAATATTGGTGCTCCATATTCTTATCCATGTAAACTTAGAGTTGTAGGTTGGACAAATATTAGAGGATCTTTTACTATAGGGGGTAATTATTACTCAAACTTGGGCATGTCAGTAGAAGGTGGAGCATACTTTTTAACAGGTATTGGTAGTAATTATGGTGTGGGAGTTGGTTTGTATCCCGATGCTGTTAACACGTTAAAGGTAGCAGGTAGTGAAAGTGGCTATGCAATTAGGGCTTATGGAAATAGTTACTCTACAGGATCGTGGATAACTTCGGATAAAAGGTTTAAGAAAAATTTCAAACCAATTACAGGTGCATTAGAAAAAATTCAAAAGCTTAATGGTCAAAGGTATGAGTTTAAAAGTGCAAAAGAACTAAAAGGTTTAAGTTATAATAACAATGTAACGGATACCGTGTACAGATTTGATAATGACGGAAAAAAAAGTGCCATGTCAATACCAAGCGCATCGTATGTTTTACCCCAAGGGGAGCAAATAGGTCTACTTGCTCAAGATGTAATGGAAACTTATCCTGAATTAGCTAAGCAAGATCCATCTGATGGTACCTATTCAATAAATTATGATGGATTTATTCCTTTATTGATAGAGGCAATCAAAGAACAGCAGGTCACTATTGAAAAATACGAAAAAAGGTTATCAGTTCTTGAGAATAAAGAATTAAAAAATACTGAAAAGACCATTGAACAATATAACCAACCATACATAGAACAAAATGCTCCAAACCCTTTTTCAGTCTCAACAACCATTAATACTTATATTCCTCAAAATAGCCAAAAGGCCGCAATTTATATTTATGATATGCAGGGATTACAAAAAAAGACATACAATATCATTTCAAAAGGTAAATCAGCAATTACTATCAATGATGCAGAATTACCAGCGGGGATGTATTTTTACACCTTAATTGTTGATGGTAAAGAGGTGGATACAAAGAGAATGATTTTGACTAATTAAGGGGAGGAAAATGCTATGGGACAATTTAAATATTTATCATGCTTAGTTACCCTTTTTGCATTAACCATTATTAATTCAAATTTAGCTTCGCAAACAAAATTATCATATAAACCAATTGTAGTTGATGCGGGTGATATTATTGTAACATATGTTAACTCTAATACCAGTTTTGTTGGAAATGCTTTTTCAATAGATGGAGCAACAATTATAAAATATGAATGGGATTTTAATGGTGATGGTAAAATTGATTACTCCTCAAAAAGTAAAAATGCTAATTATTTTTATAAATCCGAAGGTAATTATGAGGTTAAACTAATTGTTACTAATTCCAATAACGAAACCAATTTTGATATCGTTCAGGTTCAGGTTAAACCAGGAGGGAGAGAACAAAAAAATGTTAAGCAACAATTAGGCTCAGTAACACTACCAACGGGTAGAGCAGCCGATGGCATTAACAATGGTCGTGCTGTATTAATTAACGGAGGTTATGAGCAGCAATTTTGGGATGAAACGATTGATATGTATACAACTTTGAAAAATGTGTATTGCTTTTCAGATAATGATATTATTTTATTAAATCATAATGGTACAAATCCCTCTGGAAATAACCCGAATGGTATAATTGATTATGCCGCTACTTACACAAACCTACAGACCGTATTCAATAATTTAGCTAGCACAATGGATAGCGATGATGTGCTATTTGTTTGGTATACTGATCATGGTGGAGGTTATTGTGGTCCTAATATTAGAGAATATGGAACTTTGAGTACCCGCGCAACGGTTGAATCTGGAGATGAGCAGGATTATGTGGAAAGTAATTTCAAGTTACGTTCATTTTATAATGGAATTACAAAATTTGGAATGGATATATGGAAAGAATTTATACGTTGGAGTTATCAGGCTTCTACTCAAACGTATAAGTATCGATGTTTTCGAGAGAAATTTGTAAGCAATTACAATATTTATTTGGACAATGGAACTCATGTTGTTGATAATGATATTTATATTGAACATATAATTGATTACACATTAGGCGATTATAATAGAGATGGGTGGATTGATTCTGGGGAAACCATGGATCTGGATGGTAATGGTATATACGATGACTGGGGACTACCTGATATAGTTGAGGATAATTACAATACTATTCCTACGAAGGTTCCTGGAGCAAACCCATGGTCGTACATTATTTTTGATAGAAATTTTGATAATCGCCTTGACATTGATATAAATCCTGTTTGTACTATAGTCAATTGTACCGAAAGCCAACTTGTTGTTGACGGAACGGATTCGAATAACGATGGTTTATTTGATGGTATTGATGCTAATGAAGATGGTGATCAAAATGATTGGATCAGCATTGATGAAACATTATGCATATACGGCGGTATTATATATGATGATGAATTAAAAGCCTTACTTAGCAATATTCCATCAAGTAAGAAAATAATAATAATTTCTGCATGTATGAGCGGAGGATTTGTTGATGATTTAAGTGCGCCTGGCAGAGTAATAATCACAGCCGAACGAGAAGAATATATGGGGATTATGGGTGCTTTCATGCCACCATTAACAGAGGCTTTAAAAAACCCCTCAGTATCTGATCTAGACAATAATGGTCTTGTATCTATGAAAGAAGCATTTAATTATGCTGCAGCATTTGCTGATAGTTTGGGCTTTCAGTTTAACCTCTATGCTCAATATGATGATAATGGCGATATGATAAGCCATGTTGCGCCAATTCCTAATGGAAATGATGGTTCTTTTGGGAGTACATTATATATTAATTCTGTTCTATTGGATAATATCTCCTTGCAAAATTTATCAATAACAACGAGTAGTATCTATAATGCTAATGATGCTAATATTAGCAATGTATCGATACAGAATAGTTCGAATGTAGAAATACATGCCCTTGGTACAACCACAATTACTAATATTTTTGGAGTAGATCTAGGTTCTACGCTTAAAATAGATAATATTCCTAAATGTCAATCTAATGCTATAGATGAACAAGCATTAGAAGATAAGAAAAAATATTAAGTTGAGAAATAATAACATCCGGCAACTGCTCTTTAGTGCTTTGTAAAAAATGTGAAAGTACACCAAAAGACTATGCCATTATGAAGGAGGAATAACTGAAGCAATCTGCTGAATTAGAGTAGATTGCTTCAATTTATTCACAAATGCAGCCCTTGAGGAATATGCCTTTTGGACATTTTTATCTCCTGTTTAAACGAATTTAACTTCATTGAATTCGCCTAAGTTGGTTACAGTGAATGAGAGCATATGTACTTTCCTCTGCTAGGCATTATTTTTTAGTATTTTGCAGTCAAATTCAGATTGATATGATGAAATCTACCGAAATTCGCAAAATCTTCCTCTGGCTTACGCTATTCAGCATCGCTATGGCTTTTCTGGAAACATCTGTTGTGGTATATCTACGTAAGCTATACTATCCTGAAGGTTTTAATTTTCCCATGAAGATGATGGATAAGGATATTGCAATTGTTGAGATTTTTAGAGAGTTAGCCACTTTGATAATGCTTTTGGGTGCTGGTTTTATTGCGGGAAGGAGTAAAACCGAAAAGTTTGGATTGTTCCTTTACAGCTTTGCTATTTGGGATATTTTCTACTACATATTTCTAAAAATCACGCTCAATTGGCCCGAAAGCCTTTTTACTTGGGATATTCTATTCCTAATACCAACAACTTGGGTTGGGCCTGTAATTGCCCCAATAATTGTTTCGTTGGTTATGATTGTTTTTGCTTTTCTAATTTCAAAGTTTACTAATCGAGATATTAAAACAAGAATCAACCTGATTGAATGGATTCTGTTAATTTCTGGTTCAGTAGTTCTTATAGTTGGTTTTGTTTTCGATTACGTTAGATATATGCTTCAGTATTTCAGTTTTGCTGATATCTTTTCACTAACAAATACAACGAAGTTGATGGAAAAAGCGTTAGGGTATATTCCAACGTTCTTCCCATGGGTAATATTTACATTAGGGATAGTTTTAATTATAGGGGGAATTACTATGTTTTATTTGAGGAATAAGAAAATACATTTCAGCTAATTACCCCTAATTTAAAGAATTGAATAATCAACCCTTTACACACCCCTGAGCGCTGAATCCATTCCCCTTTAACTTAGGGATATTCGGAAATAATGGACTTTCCATTCTAACTGCAAAAAATGTTCTTACTTCCGAATATCCCTCATTAGAATTCGCTGTAATAGAAGGTTATATTTATAAAACTACTTTGTAGTTCCATCCCATCCAACAATTCTAGTTAATATCCACCACATTGCATAGGCTTTTCTGTTTGCGGTAATGTGTTGAGTATTATGTTCACCAAATGTTACATTTCCATCTGTGGTTTTATTTTCATACCAGTGTTGTCCCTGGGTATGTGAGTCTTGCCAACTTTTGTAAAAGTTACCCCCGTATGTAGTAGATATGCCATTATCATCAGTATCGGAATAATATGTATCGTTCATATCATGGGTATCTATACTATAATAATCAAGACATAGCTGATGATTCTGATTGCAGAAATTGATAATCAGGTCTGCCTGATTTTTAGGTTTCCCATCACCAACATTATTTGTTTCGGCATGCCCAGTAAGAAAGACAAAATAAACAGGTTGAACTCTTTGACCAGAACCTGTTCCTATCTTTGAACCGTTTTTACCATATTCACTAATTAGTTGTTGCATACCAGGTAGGTAGTTCGTTGCAACCGCATGTCCATTAATACTACACCAAGACCAGACAATCACATTAACCTGAGTATTATTTGCATCATCAAGGAAATTTCTGGTTGCCTGAATAAAAGCGGTCTCATTACGACTCAAATCAGAAGCATCTACACCCGCTGCGGCATAATTTCCTATCGCATAGTCATGGAAATCAAGTTTATCGGTGGTTGGGTTATTATTGGTAATGCCAAATAGGGTATTATCACCCGCTTTATAATCCTTTAAACCGAATAAACCATAGGTAATATGGGTTCCATGCGAGGTATGTTGATAGGCAATGTGTAAATGATTCCTTGCAGAATCAATATATGCTTTTGGAATCGATCGTAAAACACTCTCCTTTGCAACATCATAATCTGCAATGTATGGCCCAGGAACAATTGAACCGTCAAGTTTTACTATAAAATCTTGTAGTTTATTATTGTCGTCCTTACTACACTGAGTAAAGTAAACTATTATAAGAATTACTACTAAAGTAAATTTTATTTTTGCTTTCATATCGAGATAATTTTAGAAAATAAATAGTTTATTAATATTTCTCAAAAAGATGTATGCTTTTTTTCTGTTATTATATAAATAATTCTCTTGTAAAATCATTTTACGTAACTTCGCATTATTAGTTTGACTTCTAATCATTTTTTAAATAAATTTGATTGTTAATAGATTTAAGGAATTCCCCAAAAATACAAAGCCATGTATAAGAAAATCTTAAGGTTTTTTGTATTATTAGGATTGGTATTTCCAATCATTTCATGCAGAAGTCAGGTTAAAGATAATACTCAAATGAAAATCGATCGACAACCAGCCGTTGCGGGCTCATTTTATCCTTCCGATAGGAAGGAATTAATTAAAATGCTCGAAGGGTTCTTTAATGAAACCCCACAGGTTCTTTCCCAGCAACCCCTTGCCGTAATTGTTCCTCATGCTGGATATGTTTTTTCTGGAGGAGTTGCTGCTGCTGCGTTTAAGCAGATCGACAGAAATAGAAAGTTTAAGCATGTTTTTATCATTGGTTCTAGTCATACCATGTATTTCGATGGGGCATCGGTTTATTCACAGGGTGATTTTATTACTCCTCTAGGTAAGGTAACCATTGATACGCTGGTTGGATCGTTGCATAGTAAGTATAGTTTTATTTCAAATGATGTTGAACCACATGCAAAGGAGCATAGCTTGGAAGTGCAGCTACCATTCTTACAATACTGGCTAAAGAACCCATTTTCAATTGTTCCAATTATTATTGGGGGCGAATCCCAATCTAATTGCAGTAATCTGGCTGATGCTCTTGCTCCATATTTTAATGAGGATAACCTTTTTGTGATTAGTACCGATTTTTCGCACTACCCTTCAAGTGCTGATGCAATAAAATCTGACAATACAATGGCCGATGCCATACTATCCAACTCATCGCAAACATTTATGAAATCTAAGTTGATTGATGAGAGTAAAGGCACACCGAATCTGGTTACAGCTATGTGCGGATGGACTTCAGTTTTAACATTGCTTGATATTACCGAGAGTCGTAATGATATCACCTACAAAAAGATACTGTATAAAAACTCAGGCGATTCGCCAGAATATGGCGATAAGAGTAGAGTTGTAGGCTATAATGCTATTTGTGCAATTAAAACCGACAAGAAAGTGGATAAATCACAATTTAACCTTAATGAGGAAGAGAAGGTAGAACTGCTTAAAATTGCTCGAAAAACTATTTCAGAGTATTTGTTGAGTAAAAACGCCTCCATAATAGATGAAAAGAAACTTCCAGCAAATTTGTTAGTCCCAGCTGGTGCTTTTGTAACCCTTAAGGAGAAGGGACAGTTAAGGGGTTGTATTGGTAATTTTAACCCCGAAAAATCGCTTTATAAGGTTGTACAATCTATGGCAATAGCATCTGCAACTGAGGATTATCGATTTTCACCCGTAATATCTAGTGAAGTATCTAGCCTTGAAATAGAGATATCTGTACTAACCCCTCTAAAGAAAATCAAATCTGTTGATGAGATAGTACTAGGAAAGCATGGTATTTACATCAAGAAGGGTGGACGCTCAGGGACTTTCCTGCCACAGGTTGCCACAGGCACAGGATGGAATCTAGAGGAGTTTCTTGGGCATTGTGCGCAGGATAAAGCCTCTATTGGTTGGAATGGTTGGAAGGATGCTGATATCTACACTTATGAAGCAATTGTATTTGAGGAGAAGGAGTTTAAGGATAAGCTGAAGTAATGAATGCTCCATATTTACTGCTACCTGTTGCAATTATTTCCTTATTTCTTTACCTAATTACCTATTTATTGGTTAGGTTGAGGGTGATTCAACAATCGGTACATCGGAAAATTTGGAATGAGATTCTGTTATTTGTTTTTTTAACCACAGCAATTCTTGGATTGCTACTTGCCATTCAAATCAACTATAAACTTGAATGGTCTTTTGTAAAAACAGCCCTTAAGTGGCATGTCGATTTTGGTATCGGGTTAAGTTTTGTCGCAATATTCCATATACTTTGGCATCTTAGTTACTATCTGAGAATATTTAAACCATCAAATAATAGTGACCAAACTCCAAATACTGAAAGGCAGTTAAGTTATCAAAAGTTGAAACCATTAATTTTTCTTTCGGGCTTTATTTCAATGGTTGTTCAGATCCTGATGATTCGGGAGATTACAACAGTTTTCGAGGGTAATGAACTGATGATGGGTTGGATGCTTGGCACATGGATGTTACTAACGGGTATTGGAGCATTTATGGGTAGGCAAAAACGAATTCACCAAAACGCAGAAAAACTTTTAAAATCATCGCTTTTCTTACTAAGTCTTTTACCAATAATTATTGTTTTCTTAATAAATATAATTAAGAATCAACTTTTCCCCATTGGGATGATGGTAAGTCCCACCCACTTTCTAATTCTACTATTTGTGGCTTTATCCCCAATTTGTTTGCTAACGGGTATTATTTATTCATTATTAGTTGAATTGTATCGCAAAAGCGAGAATGGTTTCATTAAAGTCTACGCCTTTGAGTCTATCGGGAGTTTAATTGGGGGTTTGGTAGTTTCCTTTTTGTTCATTCAGTGGCTAACAGTATTGCAATCGCTATTTCTATTATCGTTAATATCTCTGATATTTCTATTTTATGCAGTACGAGATAAAATCTACCTAATCACAGGTTTTTTAATGTTGATATTATTGATACTCTTTTTCATATATCCTATAGATAATAGCATTAAATCGTTCCTGTATACAAACCAAAAGGTACTGGAAAGCAAGGAGACTTTTTATGGAAATATAACCATTACAGAAAGTGCTGGGCAGTACAATTTTTTTGGCAATGGCTCGCTGCTATTCACAACCGATAATATTATACTTAACGAGGAGAATGTCCACTTTGCAATGCTCCAGAGAAGTAAACCCGAGAAAATTTTAATTGTATCGGGCGGTATCTCTGGGATGGTTGATGAGATTCTCAAATACCCTTCGGTTACTAGCGTTGATTATGTTGAGATAAATCCCAGTCTAGTGGATATAGCAAATAAATACAGGCCATTACCACTAAATAGTAAACTTCATTACACCCCTATTGATGGGCGTAGGTATATTCAGCAGGTTGATAAAAAGTTTGATGTTGCAATATTCGCAATACCCAGCCCTTCGAGCCTACAAATCAATCGGTTTTACACCGATGAGTTTTTAAAGATACTAAAAGGCAAACTCGCTCAAAATGCCATTATTATTTTTGGTCTTGCACCAGCGGGAAACTATATTAGCCCAATAAAGGCAAGTATAGAGGCATCGATATACCAAACGTTGAGGAAGAATTTTAAAAATGTTGAGATTATTCCCGGTGAAAAGGATTACCTTCTTGCCTCCGATTCATCTATTTCAGTTAATATCTCCCAAAGTTATGCAAATAAAGGGGTTGAGAATAAATATGTAAATCCATACTACCTCGATGATTTCTCAATTCAACAGAGGGGAGAGCAGATTAAGAATAGCATTGAGGGGATAAACCTTATCAATACTGATAGTAAGCCTATTCCTGTTTTCTACGAAACATTGCAGTTCATCTCGCAATTTAGGGGCAGCAATTGTGTTTTGTTCACAATTCCAATTATTCTCTTGATTCTTCCGTTGCTCTTAATGCGCTCAATACCAAAGGGAATGTATATAGCAGGGTTCTCAACCTCATCGATTGAGATTTTGCTGATCTTTTCATTTCAGATTATCTACGGGTATGTTTATTCGGCAATTGGGTTGATAATTGCGGTGTTTATGGGTGGTTTAGCAGTAGGTTCATTGCTTGGATACAAAATTAGAATAGTCAGAAAACATTTTATTGCATCTCAAGCGGCTTTGGGTATCTATGCGCTGATATTTCCATTGCTATGGTACTTTCAGCGTGATATAGCTTACAATATCCCTGTTTTGATTGTATTCTTTATTATGACGTTTATTCCTTCGGCAATTGTCGGTTTTCAATATGTTACAGGTACATTGCTTCTGCCAGAAGGTACTGTAAAAGCAGCATCAACACTATACTCCGCCGATTTGATTGGCTCAGCCTTAGGTGTTGCCGCAACAACAGTGATTCTATTACCATTATTAGGTTTAACAGGATGCTGTTTTATTATTGCAGGGTTTAATTTTATTGGGATAGGGCTAACTTTGCTTGGAGGGAAAAGTATTATTTAAATATAGAAGATAAGATACTTTTTTGTTTATAAGTTAGTGTTATGATTTCGTGCATTATTCTATTTCGAGAATCAACTTGATGTTTTCTCTGACCATTTCAGCCAAATTTGCTGGTAGGTCACCAACCTTTTTCATTAATCTACTATTGTCAATCGCTCTTAGCTGGTCAATCATTATATCACAGTTTTCATGCATATTTGCAACACCCTTTTTGATATGCACTCTCAGTATTTCAGACTCTTTCTTTACATTTGTCGTAATCGGGCAAATTATTGTTGACGGATGGGGTATGTTATTCAACAGGTTTGTCTGTACAACAAGTACAGGTCTCGTTTTTCCTGGCTCGGTTCCAATTTGAGGGTTCAAATCAGCAACCCAGATTTCAAATTGTTTAGTCTGCATAGCCTAGTTCCTCAAATTCTTTAAGCACTGAAAGGGAGTCCGATTTTACGAGTTCTGATTCTTTCCTGAGTTTTTTCTCAAGAATCATTCTCTTTTGAAGTTTGTTGTAATATTCTATTGCTTCGTTGATATAACGATTTCTTGGTTTTTTCATCACGGCTAGAATCTTTTCAGTCTCACCGAAAATGGATTCATCTATTTTAAGAGATACAGTTTTCATGATATGTATATTTTATATCGCAAAGGTATATCATAATAGTATATACTGCAAGTATTCCGAATAATAAATTGCACGAAGGCTAACTTTAATGTGTCTCGATTTGCAGGGAAGAAAAGAACTGAACATTTGTTCCATGGTAACGGAATAAATGTGAAAAAAACTTTGATTTCTAATACGATAGCATCTGTTAGTTCCTCATTTGAAGTCCTTTAATATTGTCCACGATTTTGGATAGTACAAACTTAAATATTCAGCATATCGAGTTATTGGATAAGCAACAGATCCATCCTTTAAATATCCCATAAATTGTTTCAATCTATTGGTATCTAATGTTTTTAGCCAGATATTCAATTCGTCGTCGGTATATAGATTAATGATTGTCCAAGTATCTCTTGCATGAATTGTCGCAAGTGCGGCATCTACCTCGGGAATTAAGTCAAAGAATTTAGTTAAAGCATCAGATCGCTTTCGAATTACTCGTTTAATAGCCCTGCAGTAGTTAATTTTAAACTGCCTAGAAAGTATTCTTGTGTGATGATTACAACTTGTTTTTTTTAAAAGATGCGGATTTGATTTTAATTTAAAGATTGGTTTGCCGGGAATAATTTGAAAAGCCAAGGTGTCCAGATAACCACAACCACCATCTTTATTCCAAACAGCCCAAGTATTTTTTTCGTTATATGGTTTGAAAATTACAATAAACTCTCCTTTATGAAATTGGATTCCAGCATTTTCTTCTGTTGAGACATAGTCCATTTTCATCCTTGCTAACGATTCTTGTCCGTTTGCATTGAGGATAGATATTACCAAAATGCAAAGAATCAGTATTTTTTTCATGTCAGTTGATTTTCAAATTTAATTAGTATTAATCTTCCTGTCTGAATCGCAGAGGATGATGTAAACTTATCTGTGGTTAAACAAAACTAATGTACGAAAAACTTTGGTTTCTACGCTTCTTCCCCAATGAATTTTGCCACGTTATAGTGCATTTTTTATTTCTTTCCACTTCTTTTTGTCATTTTTGGAATACCATCACCAGGGGTTATAATTGTTGTAATTTTTGAATCAGAAAGTAATCTTTCTAAAATTTTGCCTATTGGTTTTTTTGTTTGTTTACTTTCTTCTATTGCTTGCTGTATTATTTTACCTGAAATTGTTTTACCTTCTGGTGCAATAATTAAAGTTTGTCTATTAAATGGTGCATTCTCAATATCATCAGTAATTATCATTGCATCATCAATTATATCAATATTTTCTTCGTCTTCTAAAATACCAACTCCATGACCGAATGAGTGTCCCCATTTTACCAAATCACCCGCTTGTTCAAACATTTCTAGTGTGAACATATCTCCGTCTGAAAATGGAATATGAAAATCGTTGAATCGTAAAAATATTCTGTCGTCAACTTTCATTTGAATGTGATAATGAGGTGCAGAACCCACTTTTGCATTAGGATGTCCTTCTTTATCTGTTTGACCGATTGAAAAAGCCCATTCAATATTTTTATACTTATAAGTACTTTCAAGATATGAAGTCGAAGAAGTTTCATCTTTCAGGTCATTTATATTTCCTATTAATTTCTCAGTGTTTGCTAACCAACGAAAATAACTATCAAGTTGAAAAAAGCCAATTGGATTTGTAAGATATTTATCAAAGTGTTTTTTCTTAATTCCATTTGGATAAGTGAACCAATGAAAGCAAGGTTTTACTGGTTCAAAAGTATCCATTTGATCACCACATATAAAACATTTTCCCACTTTTAAACCATCAATAAATTCTTTATGGACACGTTCATTTTCTTCTTCTTGTAAGCGTGTCTGTCTGTCAACTTCATCTTGCGGAATTGATTCAATATGTTTTCTTATGTCTGTGTTCTTATATGGATTCATTGTCGAATTTTTAAAATGTTCTATAACTTGTTATGTATACACCAATGGTAGTGTTTATAAACCCAAAACGGGCTGTATATTACTACCTTTAATTCTCTTTATAAGAATATATAAATATAGTAAGAACAAAATAAAATAGCTCTTTTTCAGCAAATGATACTAATAGTTTTTTGTTTTTGTTAATTGCCGTTGGTTTTACTCAAAGGTGTTTGTATTGAAATACTAACTGAATAAAATAGTTTCTAAATTTACAACTGGAATGTGGTTGTATAAAAGTGTAAATTAGCCCTACAATACAAGTAACCAACTATGGACAAGATAAGCAAACGGGAGTTTCTGAGGAGAGGAATGCTTTGTGCAGGTGGTGTTATGTGCGCAGGTGCTTTCGATTTTGTGAAAGCATCCAAAGGTGATAAACTATGGAAATGGAGCCGTGAGGCAATCTTTTATTCAAACACTCCTCGGGGTGTAAAGTGCGGAATTTGTCCGAACGAGTGTACGCTAAAGTCCGGTGAGACTAGTGTTTGTCATAATCGGGTAAGCCATAACGATAAGCTATACTCAATTGCCTATGGCAACCCATGTGCAGCCCATATCGATCCGATTGAGAAAAAACCTTTACTCCATTTTCTACCCAACTCATATGCATTCTCAATTGCAACTGCTGGTTGCAACTTTGCCTGTCTAAACTGTCAGAATTGGGATATCTCGCAAACCAGTCCAAAGGAAACCCGAAACCTTGATTTGATGCCCGAAAGGGTTGTTGAGGAGTGTATCAAGAATAATTGCCAATCGATAGCCTATACTTACTCCGAACCAATATCATTCTATGAGTACGTTTATGATACGGCAAAATTGGCTCGTGCAAAGGGAGTTAAGAATGTATTTATCTCAAATGGTTACATAAACGATGAGCCATTGAAAGCGTTAGCACCTTATCTTGATGCGGCAAACATCAACCTAAAATCTTTTAGCGAGGCAATTTATTTAAAGCTTAATGCGGGGAAACTTCAACCAATTCTAAATACCCTTAAAACATTAAAGGATTATAAAGTTTGGCTTGAAATTACTAATCTGGTTGTTCCATCGTGGACAGATGATTTTGATATGATTAAAAAGATGTGCGATTGGCTTGTGGCTAATGGATTTGCTGAGTACCCATTGCATTTTAGCAGGTTTCACCCAATGTATAAGCTAACTCAATTACCTCTAACGCCTATTAACACTCTGCTTAAAGCAAAGGAGATTGCTGTAGCCGCTGGTTGTAAGTATGTTTATATTGGTAATGTATCCTTAGCTGGAACAGAGGATACTATTTGCCCCAAATGCAAGAAAACGATTGTTGAACGCAGGGGTTTTGCAGTTCTATCGAACCAAATTGAGAATGGGAAGTGTAAATACTGTGGTGCTGTAATAAATGGGGTTTGGTCAGTGACATAATTGGATATCAATAAAATAAAAAAGCACTTAATTTCCTCAAGTGCTTTTTTACCATAATTATCTCATACTCTCAATACGAATTAATTCTCAACTCATAGTAACCTTTTGCTTCTTTGGTGGAGATTGTAATTTTCCAGGTGCCAGCATAATCCTTTGATTCCCCATCTTTAACTTCTAGTTGTTTATTCCAATCAACATTTGCAACTGGAGCAACGCTGAAAACCTGAAAAACTTTACCATTGGGTTTTGTAATGGTTATCTTTAAACTACCATTTTCCAATTCGCTACTAAAGGTAAAGTATAATCCTGTAACGTTTTCAGGTACTTCGTACTCAAAATCATTTGAGAATGTTAGCTCATCATCAAAATTCTTACTAATTGAGAATGTAGTATTATTCCCTGATCCTCCAGGGAATTGCATGGAAGTTGATACAAACATTCTCTTTGGTGTATGATTATATCTGAAACCACCTGATCTGCCATTAGATCTAGAAAATGATCTTGAGGAATGTTCAAATTGTTCATCGAATTCTGCCTGCACTCTTTTTTGCTCCTCGATTAGCTGTTTAAGTTCATCCTCGGATGTTGTTTGTGCTTTTTCGGATATACTGTCCAGCTCCTTTATTTGCTTTTTCTTTTCAATAAGCTGTTTCTTTTGAAGTTCTTTCTGATTAATCTTTTCCTGATTTTCCTGTGCATATAATCCATTCGTTGAGAATAAAGTTATTGCCAGAAAAGCGAGAGTTGCGAATATCAATTTTTTCATATTTTTATTTTTTTATGATTACAGTACAAAGATATTGTTGATTAATGCTCATCTGAGTTAATAATTTGTTAACGACAGGTTAACGTACCAAAGTGTCCATAAAATCCTATAATTTAGCTGTATTATGAAGAAGAAAATAGTATTCATTTCAATCTCTCTTTTTTCTATTCTGGTACTTATTTGTATTCAGACATTTCTAATTTCCAGGATATATAACCTTGAATCAGAGAAGTTTGATTATCGTTACCGTGAGTTAGTAAACGATGCTATGGGCAAGATTATGGTTGAGAATAACTCTAATGGGTTAACTAAATCATTTTATGTACTGGACAGAATTTCAAATGATCTTTTAATATATATAAAATCAAAAAAAGAATTAGATACTCTTTCGTTTAGAGGTTTTGTTTTAAAGCAATTCTATGGAAGTATTAATAAATACCAGGATATTGATAGTTTATTAAAGGGTTACCTTAAGAAGAATAAAGTAACAGAATCGTTTAAGTCGTACTTTCATATTAAGGAGTTACGGCTGCTTAATAATAGAAACCATTTTTCTGTGATTAATGGCAAATCAAATTTGTCTTTAGATAGTTTATCTTGTCCCACGATTCCTCAAAACTCAATACAAGTAAACCATTATTTATTTGAAGGCAATAATTTTGGTATTGATATTGAGTATTTTGTGGATTTTAGCCATAAAAAGAAGGAAGTGTTGGGTCAAATCTATAAATCGTTATTCATTACCTGTTTTTCGCTAATTATAGTTATTGGTGTATTCCTATTGACGCTTCAAAATCTCCTAAAAGAAAGAAGGCTTTCCCAGATGAAGACTGATTTTATAAACAACATGACCCATGAGCTAAAAACGCCGTTATCAACTATCTCTGTTGCATCAAAAACTTTAGAAAACGAGCAAATCTATAGTAACTCTGAAAAAGTACTTGAAACGGCAAGAATTATTAATCGTCAGAATCTCCAGTTAACAAGGCAAATTAATCATCTCCTTGAAATTACAAAATGGGAGAAAAACCAGTTTGAACTTGATAAAAAATGGGTGGAACTTGAACCTTTTTTCAAAGGTGTAATTGAGTCTTTTAAATGGGATTGCAAGGATAAGAGTGTTATTATTGATGAGGTTTATTCCTTTAGTTGTACTAAGGCTTTTTTCGATGAAACACAGATTACATCTGCTATTATAAACATTTTAAATAACGGTGTAAAGTATAACCACAATCAACCCCATTTAACCTTTAAAGTTTCCACAAATGAGTACCTTCAAATATCTGTTACCGATAATGGAATTGGGGTAAACAAGGAATCAACAAAGCATATATTCGAAAAATTCTATAGAGTGCATACAGGGGATGTCCATAATGTTAAGGGTTTGGGTTTAGGATTGTACTATGTGGATCAGATTGTAAACGCACACGGCGGATTTGTTGAAGTGATAAGCAGAATTGAAAAAGGAAGTACATTTACACTTAATATTCCAATCGATGGTAAAAACCAAAATACTACTAGCCGAGGATGATACAGATCTTGGAAATGTGTTAGCTCAATACCTTGATCTTCAGGGATACGAAATTGTGCTTGCAAGAGATGGGGGGGAGGCATGGCAATTATTTAATACATCAAATGTTGACCTCTGCATTCTAGATGTTATGATGCCTTTAAAGGATGGATTTGAATTGGCAAAGCAGATTTCGAGCAAATCGCCAGATACCCCATTTATTTTCCTTACAGCCAAGGGTTTAAAGGAGGATAGAATAAAAGGACTAAAATTGGGTGCTGATGATTACATCTGCAAACCTTTTGAGGTTGATGAACTAGTTCTTAGAATCCAAAATATACTTAAGCGTACTGGTTTACAAGAGATAGAAAAATACGAAATTGGTCAGTACACATTTATTAATAATGAGTTACTTCTTAAGGGATTTGAAAAAGAACTGATTCTAACCGTGAAGGAAGCAAAACTTCTAAAGTATTTTCTCGATCACCAAAATAAACTTATTAAGCGAGAGGATATCTTAATTGAACTTTGGGGAGAGAATGACTATTTTTTAGGAAGAAGTATGGATGTGTTTATTAGTCGCCTAAGGAAATTCCTTCACGATGAAAAATCAATAAGCATAGAAACCGTGAGAGGTGCAGGCTTTATTTTCCGAAGAAGTTGATTTGAAATTATACCATAAAGTTTAAAACGTTAATTCTAAAATTTAACATATGCCATTAGTTCGAATTGAGATTGAAAAGGGTAGAAGTCCAGAGTACAAAAAAGCAATACTTGATGGAGTTCATCAAGCGTTGGTTGAGACAATAAAAATTCCTGATAATGACCGTCGTCAAAGGCTTTATGAGTTAGACGCTGACCATTTTGAGCATACAGGTCGAACCGATCAGTATACAATTATTGAGGTAACAATGTTTAAAGGGCGTTCAAACGAAGCAAAGAAGGCTCTTTTTAGAAGATTAGTGGATTTATTAATTACTAATCCAGGAATACCAAGCAATGATATCACAATTATTATTCACGAACCTGCTCTTGAGAATTGGGGAATTCGTGGTGGCTACCCCGCATCAGAAATTGATTTGGGTTTTAATATTAAGGTGTAGTAATTAAAATTCTTTGAGATTCTTTATTTTTTCTTTGCTAAATTATAGTAATAATCTGCCTTCTCTTTATTCTCGTATCTTGTAAAAATATTTCCTAAAAAGGTGGCGTAGCGTGATTTAGGATTAATTTGGTAAAGGCGTAAAAAGTACTCTTTAGAAATCCTGTAATTTTCAAAATAAACTTTATAGGCAGCCAGTAGTTGTTGATATTGCTTATCGGTTTTATTAGCCTGATATGCTTTCATCTCTTTTACGTAGCTGTTTTCGGCTAGCCAATAATATTTTTCAGCAAAAAACTCAAGCGCATCAACATTGTTTTTATCGAGCTTTAGAAGTTGTTGCGCAATTTTCTCCAGCTGATTTTTGTATTCTAATTTTTCACAAACTTTATAATAACCGTTTACGTACTTAACCTCATTCTGAGTGTTATTATCAAATGAAGGCCAGATTTTATAGGCAGAATCCCAGTTTTCACTTTTAACATATGCTGTAAAAAGTTGTTTTTGCACAGATTGGATCTCCTCTCCCTGTGGGTATTTTGCAATATAGGCATCAAGATTAGTGATCTCTTTCGAGAGGTTATCTTTTTCAAGGAATGCCTTTGCTAGAATCGAGTAGGTTTTATCGTTTGCCACCGAAAAACGCTTTGCCAGTTCCAAATACTGAATAGTTTTATCGGTCTGTTTCAGTTCCCAAGCAGCAACCCCAGCATATTGATATATTGTGCTATCAACCCTCTTATTTTGACTTTTCTTAAGTTCTATAATCTCTTCGAAAGAAATAAGTGCTTTCTGATAGTCACCACTATTATAAGCAGTTTTTGCTTCTTGATATTTTTGTATGCTACTATCCTGTTGAGTGATTTGTTTTGTTGATGTACATCCTGTTATCAACAGTGCTCCAATAAAAGCAATGACTAGAAAAGAATTAGATTTCATTTTTGAATATTTTCAAATTGAGGGGGCAAAGGTAAAATAAAAAATACTCATACATAATTTCTAATTTCGATTTGCTTACATGTTGATCAATTTTTTCAAATGCTCATAAATATATGATAATTACAAAATTAATCTTGTAAGAACAATCTATCATATATTTTTCGGGGGATTGACATTAAGGAGTAAATAAAATGATTACTGTCTAAACCAATAAAAGTTATAGACTGCAAACAATTAGCAATTTCAATTTAGTTTTGAGAAGATTTTTCTATTGTACTCTTACTCCCATAACGAGGATATCATCAACCTGTTCATGATGACCTTTCCAATCGAGATGTGCCTTTTGAATGATTTCCTTTTGTTCATCCATTGGTTTATCCCATATTTGGAGTAGCATCTCCTTGTACTTCTTCGACATGAATTTTCTACCATCGGTACCACCAAATTGGTCGGCATATCCATCGGAGGAGATATAAAAGGTATCACCTTTTTGGACGGAAATTTCGTTGTTGGTGAAAGGAATATGATCGTTCATGTGAATAGCAATAGGCATTTTATTGGCCTTGTACTCCGTTAATTCCCCATTACGAATGAGGTAAAGAGGATTGTAGGCGCCGGCCCATTCTAATTTCATCTCCTTGGGGTCAAATACGCATAGCGATATATCCATACCATCCTTGGCTTCATCCTTCTTACCCGTTTGTGAAAGCGTACTTTTAACGTGATCGCGAAGGTAGTTAAGAATGCTGCCAGGTTGCATAATTCCCTCCTTGTTGACAATTTCATATAAAAATGATACACCCAACATGCTCATAAAAGCCCCAGGCACTCCGTGACCTGTGCAATCTGCGGCAACAATAACTATTTTACCACCCCTTTGGCTTAACCAGAAAAAATCGCCACTAACAATATCCCTTGGTAGGTAAAGGACAAAATGTTCGGGTAGATTTAATCGCATTATCTCATCCGATGGGAGAATTGCCCTTTGGATACGGCTTGCATAGCGAATACTATCGGTTATCTCTTTTTTCTGCTCGGTAATCAGCTCGTTTTTCTCTTCGAGAACTCTATTTGCCTTTTTCTTTTCACGAAACATTTTAAACATTAAAAGAGCAACAAGGAGTATTAGAACAGCTCCAACTACAGCTCCAATAATTGTGAGTTTTTGTCTCTTGATTATTGAGTCTTGTAGATTTATTGCCAAATCCTTCTTTTCCGTTTCGTATTTGGTTTGCATTTCGGTGATAGCTTTCTGGCTCTTTTCTGAAAAGAGTTCATCCTTGATCTTTACCGACAATTTATGGAATGAAAAAGCTTTTTGAACCTCACCTATCTGATCGTATAATTTCGATAATCTTTCGTAGCAGTAACGTTCAAACTCTTTGATATCAAGTGATTTTGCTATTTTTGCACATTCAAGAAAATATGCTTCAGCTTGAGTTGTATTTTTTTGTCGAAAATTACTTTCACCTAAAGAGAAAAGAGCATTTACTTTTTCGTATTGAAGGTTGAGTTTACGAGCTAAGTCTAATCCTTCATTTAGATATTTGTTTGCACGAGTCCAGTCTCTACCCCAGCTGTAGGTTGCTCCTAAGTTAGTGCTTACTACTGCGATTTTGGTTTTTCTGGCTTCATCAGCAGAGGCTTTAAATATATCCAAAGACTTATTATAATACTCTATCGACTTGCTAAATGAGTTTAGAATAACTTTTGGAGAAAGTTTTATTAGTGAATCCTCCCATTCCTCACCATATTTTGCTACAAATTGATTAGTTGCAAGTCTTGAGTAAACATTGGCAATGTTTTGATATGTATTTCCCTCCTCATCCTTTTTTTCAAGTTTCTGAAATATTTCTAATGCCCGTAAATAGTATTCCAAAGCTTTTTGATAGTTTGTCTCATTTTCTTTTACTGCAAGTGTGCTTTGCGATAGGTTTTCATAAACCATACCAATTCCATTACACGAATTTGCAATGCCATCCTGTGCGTTTATCTGTTCAAATGTTTTGAGAGCTTTTTGGAATTGCTCAAGGGCAAGTTGGTAGTTGCCGATACTAGTATGGGTTCTTCCAAAATTATAGTAGGCAATGGCTAATCCTTGAGGATTGTTAATAGATTCTCGAATTTTTATGGCATTTTTATAGCAATCAATCGATTTTTGGTAATCGGACATATCATAGTATATCTGCCCTAGGCTATTAAATGTTTCTGCAATGTTGATTTGCTCCCCAATTTTCTGCCTTAATTCTAGAACTTTGTTCATAAGAATTAAGGCAGAATCGAGTTTGCCCTTATCCTGATAGATAAAACCAAGCTGAAAATATGCGTTGGCTTCCTGCTTAATACTATCCTTTTCATGCGCTAATGCAAGAAGGTGGCGTGATATTTTTTCCGATTGCTCGATGGAATCTGAATAGTAGTAAACTTGGGCAATTTTATTCAGGCCACTGAATATTCCTTCAGTATAATTAATCTTTGTACTGAGTTCAAGCGATTGTTTGAAAAATATTAGAGCTTGTGGGTACTGATCTTGGTAGTAGTAAATTTTACCTAAATTTCCTAAAGCATCAGCTTTTGATTTATCATCAATTTTTTTGGAAAGATCTATTGCATCCTTAGCGTATTCAATACCTTCGGGTTCATATTTTTTAATGTCGGAAAGTTTGAATAGGATATTTAGTTTATTAACTCCTTTTGAATCCTTAAGCAGATTCTTAAGGCTATCCAACTTGCTATCCTGAGCTTTTACAAGCACGGTTAGTATAATAAAGCTGAAAAGTAGGTAAAAACGCTTTGATAACATAGTTCAATATTTACATCCTAAGCAAATTAACAAAAGATTGTAGGATGGAACAAGCGATATGGATTTTTTTTTGATTTTTTTATAGATATTAACCCCCTTTTACTCAGAAGAGTTTTCCACACAACTTCCTTCGTAATTCAATAGTATATCCGAATTTTTTATACCGTTTTGAGTTCAATGAGGCGTTGCCAGTATTAGATTATTATGATTGTCCGTAATGATACCTAATGAAGAATAAATAATCCAAATTGTCACTGCCTTGCGGCGAACTCACAAAATACGTTCGGTTCCTGCGAATGCAGAAATCTATCTTTTTTAAGAGATTCCGGGACTTCGCCCGGAATGACAATGGATTGTGTTTTACTTATAGGTAATATAGCGGATATACATATAGATTATATTTATGTACAACTAGATTACTTGTTTAGATATTTTTCAAGTATTATAGCTGTTTGTTCAACTGCGTTATTGCATATTCTTTCAAAAAGACCGGAGTCTTTTGCTGCTATCCTCTCGACAGGGTTCGAAAGGTCAATTTTCAGCAGATCCTTACACTGCGAACCCCCAAGAGTTCGTTCACATTCAAGAACGAATTCTCCAACAATTTTACTCGTGTTTTCTTTTGATTCAACATCTCCTAGAATTCCATTGGAATATCTTAATCCTAAGATTATTGCCCCAGCATTTATAGCTCCACAGACATACTGTCTACGACCAATTCCGCCTCCAAGTCCTGCTCCAATTTTTAGAGCAGTTGTAATGTCAAGATTTACCTTGGAGCAATAAGCACCCAGTATTGCCTGTGCGCAACTATTTCCTTCATCGTGAAGTTTTAAAGCTAGTTCTGTCTCTTTCATCTCTGTTTTTTTACAAAAATAAAAAAAGGGACATGATAAGTCCCTTTTGCAATAGTTATTTTAGAAATTAGAATGCAAAACCAAGGGCAAAACCAACTCTCATTTTGAAACCTTCAAAAAGATTTGTTTTATCAAAAGATCCTGCTCCTGAGTCTACCTTTACATCAGCACTTCCATAATGTCCACCAAAAAATAGATCCATAGTAAAACCTGAATTAGTTATCCATTGTCTGCCAAAAACAAGACCTCCACCCATTGATGTAAGACTTCCTTTTGAATTATCAGTAGTATTTTCTAAGGTATATTTCTGATAGCGGAAATAGGGTGCAAGATAGAACCCATCAATAGCACCCTTTTTTGGGTATATTCTAAATTCTGGAGTTAGAATTAATCCAGTAAATTTGGTATTACTGAATTTGAAGTTTAAATACCCAACTCCAAGTTGAGCAGACGTCATATTACTTATTTTACGCTCATAAAAAACTGAGCCTGTTCCCAAAAACAAACTTAATGTATTTACTTTAAGTACGTTCTTTTCTGAAGAAACGGTTGACTTATCCTGAGCAATTGTTGGAATTGCAAGTACAACCACTAGGAGTAGAATTAAAATCTTTTTCATATTATTTAGGTTTAGGTTAATTTTCATGCAATGTAACAATTACTATACCAAATATCAAACAGAAATAGTTTTATAGATGGCAAATCAATTATAATAATCCAATATCATTTTCAGTTGATGCTTCCAGTTTACACAAAGCTGCAAAGTTGATAAATTTTATTTATCTCGCAGATTACGAAGATTTTACTGTCTTTTAAATGACCTTAAGTCAACGACTTTGTATAGTAATATTTAATTACAATTGGGAATCTTATAATTTTTTATAAAAAACTAACTTTTTCAATATTTTGGTGTTATCCTTTTCTTGGGTAATTTTGAACGGATAATTAGAATGCAATGTACTAAACATAAGTATATATAATGATGAATAAAATAATTTTCAGTTTATCAGTATTGGTATTATTCTCATTTGCTTTTTTGGGATGCAAAAACAGACAGGGAACTAAATCGAATCATCCAATAACAATCTCAGTAAGCATTGTGCCTCAGAAATACATTATTGATAGATTAACTGATAGTTCAATTGAGGTAAACGTTATGGTTCCCCCAGGAACTAGTCCGGAGATGTATGAACCTTCTCCTGTTCAGATGAAAAATGTTGCTAATTCAGCCATTTACTTTGCCCTAGGTCCGTTAGAATTTGAGAGCACAATATTGCCTAGAATTAAGGAGCTAAACCCGAATATAAAATTCGTTGATCTTTCAAAAGGTATAAATCTATTAGAAGGACATAAACATCGTGAGATTATGGGAGAGGAGGAGCATCATACCAATTACGATCCCCATATTTGGACATCAACCCTTGAGTTTAGCCAAATGGCCAGTAAAACCTGTAAAGAACTTTGTATTTTATTTCCCGATAAAGAGAAGATTTTTTTAAAGAATCTTGATAAATTAAATGCTGATGTAATTGGTCTAGATTCTTTAATCAAGAGTGTAATTAGAACATCTACAACTAAAGATTTTTTGATATACCACCCAGCGCTATCCTACTTTGCCCGAGATTATGGCTTGAATCAAATTGCGATTGAAGAGGATGGTAAAAATCCTTCTGCTCAAACGCTCACCAACCTTATTAAATTAGCTAAATCTCAAGATCTAAAAACGATCTTTATTCAAACTCAGTTCGATTCTCGTAATGCAGAATTATTAGCATGGGAGTTAGGTGGAAATGTTGTTAAGATTGATCCTTTGGGATACGATTGGTTAAAAAATATGTACGATTTAACGAATAAACTAGCAATAGCATTAAAACCAGGAAAAGGCACTCAAAAGAATGAATAAAATACTTGATGTTGTTAAAGTAACTGCCGGATATGGTTCCGATATTGTTTTAAAGGATATAAACTTTGAGGTAATTGACAATGATTTTATTGGAGTAATTGGTCCTAACGGGGGTGGAAAAACAACTTTGCTGAAACTACTACTTGGACAGATTAGACCCTTTCAGGGTCAAATCAATTTCTACCCTTCTAATAAGGACGAAACCCTTTTTGGCTATCTTCCTCAAGTCTCTGATATTGACAGGGAGTTTCCTATTAAAGTTATCGATATTGCACTTTCCGGGTTAATGTCAAATAAAGGTTTTTGGGGAGAGAGTCGGAAACAGAATCGCAAAAAGGCATTTGAGATGCTGACAATAACAGGTGTTGATCATCTTTACAATAGAAGCGTAAAAGAGTTATCAGGGGGGCAACTTCAAAGGGTTTTTTTAAGTAGAGCGTTAATCTCGCAGCCAAGGCTTTTAATACTTGATGAACCGAATACTTTTGTTGATAATAAATTTGAAAAGGAACTTTACGAATTGCTTAGGGAATTAAATAAAAGGATGGCAATAATTATGGTTTCACATGATGTGGGTACAATAACCTCTTACGTTAAAACGATTGCTTGTGTAAATCAAAAATTACACTACCATCGTTCAAATAAAATTTCGCCTGAGCAGCTTACCGCTTACGATTGTCCTATTCAAATAATAACCCACGGTAAAATTCCACATACCGTTTTGCTGGATCACCGCAAGGAGGGAAGTGTATGATAGAACTTTTTAGAGATCTTTTTGATTACCAGTTTTTACAAAATGCGGTTGCAGCGGCATTACTAGTATCAGTGGTTGCAGGGATTATTGGTACTTATATTACATCTAGGAGGTTAGTATTTCTTAGTGGTGGCATAACCCATGCATCGTTTGGTGGTATTGGGATTGCATATTACATTGGGATAAATCCTGTGATTGGGGCAATCATTTTTTCAATCCTATCAGCATTTGGAATTGAAGCATTATCGCACCGTAAGAATATCCGGGAAGATTCTGCAATCGGTATTTTATGGGCATTTGGAATGGCTGTTGGAATAATTTTTATTTTTTTAACGCCCGGCTATGCACCCAACCTTCTTAGTTTTCTTTTTGGAAGTATATTAACTGTTACAAATTCCGATCTGCTTTATTTGCTGATTTTGAATATTGTAGTCATTCTATTTTTCATTATTTTCTACCGACCAATTCTTTACATCGCATTTGATCAGGAATTTGCTCGAACTCAAAAAATCCCAGTAACCCTTATGAATTATATACTTATCATGTTTATTGCTATTGCAATTGTACTAAGTATAAGAGTTGTTGGTATTATCCTATTAATCTCTCTTTTCACCATACCACCTGCTACAGCAAATATTTTTTCTCACCATTTTGGGAGGATTATTTTTTGGTCAATCTTATTAAGCTTTTTGGGTTCTTTTATTGGGTTGATATTATCATACAGCATAAACATTCCAAGCGGAGCATCAATAGTAGTTGTTTTGGTGTTAATGTTTGGAATCGTGAGGTTGCTATTTAGTTTATACAATCGAATTAAACGGAAATCAATAATGGTTTAAAAAACATAGTATTAACTTGATTTTTAGCAAAAACTTAAATAATACAGCATAATTATGAATTTCGATCTTATAGTAATTGGAAGTGGCCCGGGTGGCTATGTTGCAGCAATAAGAGCCAGCCAATTGGGCTTGAAAGTTGCCGTTGTTGAAAAAGAAAACCTAGGTGGAATATGCCTTAACTGGGGTTGTATACCTACCAAGGCACTTCTTAAAAGTGCTCAAGTATTCGAGTATGCTTCTCATGCGGCTGATTATGGAGTAGTTACATCTGGAGTTACTCCCGATTTTGAGAAGATAATTGCTCGTAGCCGTGGTGTTGCCGATGCCATGAGTAAAGGAATTCAGTTTCTTTTCAAGAAGAATAAAGTTGAGGTTTTAAATGGATTTGGAAAGCTTAAGGATAATCATACAGTTGCTGTTGAAGGAGTTGATGGCAAAACTAATGATTATACTGCAAGCCATATTATTCTTGCTACAGGTGCTCGTTCACGTGAACTACCAAATTTAAAGCAGGATGGTGTTAAGATAATTGGCTATCGTCAAGCGTTAATCTTGCCAAAGCAACCAAAATCGATGGTAGTTGTTGGTTCTGGAGCTATAGGTAGCGAGTTTGCGTACTTCTACAATGCAATAGGAACAAAAGTTACGCTAGTGGAATTTTTACCTAATGTTGTTCCTTTGGAAGATGAAGAGGTAAGTAAAACTCTTGAAAGGGCTTTCAAAAAGGTTGGAATAACTGTAATGACTAATTCTACCGTTGAGTCAGTTGATATTTCTGGAGATCTTTGTAAAGTTAAAATTCAAACTAAGAAGGGACTGGAAGAGGTTGAGGCAGAAATTGTACTTTCAGCAGTTGGTGTTAGCCCAAATTTAGAGGGAATTGGTTTAGAAACTGTTGGAATAGAAATTGAGAAAGGCAAAGTGAAGGTTGACGATTATTATCGTACAAATATCGAGGGTATTTACGCAATTGGCGATATTGTTCATGGACCTGCTCTTGCTCACGTGGCATCTGCTGAAGGTATTGTTTGCGTAGAGAAAATTGCAGGACAAAACCCACATCCCGTTAATTACAAGAATATACCTGGATGTACTTATACTACACCTGAGGTTGCTTCCGTTGGGATGAGCGAAAAGGCTGCTGTTGAGGCTGGTTATGAGATAAAAGTCGGAAAATTTCCGTTTACTGCATCGGGAAAAGCAACGGCTGCTGGAGCAAGAGATGGCTTTATTAAATTGATATTCGATGCAAAATATGGCGAACTTCTTGGTGCGCACATGATTGGTGCAAATGTTACTGAAATGATTGCAGAATTAGTAGTTGCAAGAAACCTTGAGACCACAGGGCATGAACTTATCAAGAGTATTCATCCACATCCCACAATGAGTGAGGCAATTATGGAAGCAGCCGCAGCAGCATACGGTGAGGTAATTCACATTTAATTATTGATACCTTGATTAAAAGTAAAAAACCGGAATAGTCCGGTTTTTTTTGTCAATATAAATTTATTCAATCGTTAATCCCATCTAAACTCCAATGTTGTACATCCCTGTCCAGAAGAAATAAAGCTTGTAATCTTATATGATGTATTTTTACACTTGCAGAGTTCAAGAGCCTTAACACACCAACCAGCAAATCTGTATTCTAAAGGTTTAGTAATCCCTTCGAATTTAATAATTTTCATTGTAATCATTTTGCTACCTACCTCAGAAACCTCAACTTCTGAAGGTGTGTAAAACGTTTCAACCATTCGTGAAGCTCTCTTCATCAGATATTGTGGAGTAGCAACAAAAATAAAAACTTTGTAAATGCCTGTTAATGCTATGCTTGCACTATATTTACCAAGTTCTTCACCTGCCTTTTGGGCGTTATTGTTGTAAAATTTTTCAACAATACTATTCATAGGATCATAGTAGGCTGGTTTTATTTCATACCAGTCACCAACTCTTACCACGCCTTCATAAAGTTTCTTTGATTCAGAGGGGAGTGACTTAATCCATCCTTCGAATTGACCGGGGAAGTTGATTTTAACAAAATCCCTAGTTGTTAGTATACTAGTACCTTTAACTTGCATAGTTTAGAGATTTTAATCAGTTTGCAAATTAGTGTAATTAAATCAGATTTTTACTCAGATTGATCTAAATCATCATAATCTGGTTATAGAACAAATTTTGGCTTGTTGATCACCATGGAATTCCTAATTTTGCCGGATAAATTATTTATTAAATGATCTCTGTAAATCAGGTAACAGTTAGTTTTGGTGGTTTTCAGCTATTTAAAGATATCAACTTCCTAATTACCCCGCGTGATAGGATAGGACTTGTGGGCAAGAATGGTGCAGGTAAATCAACGCTTCTAAAGATGATTGTAGGCGAGATGAAGCCTACATCAGGAAGTCTATCTATTCCCAATGATATTCGAATTGGATATCTTCCTCAGCAGATGGTTATTGTTGATGGGCGTTCTGTTATGGCGGAAACACTATTGGCTTTTAATGAAACCATTGACCTTAAAAAAGAAATAGACAAACTTGGAAGGGAGATTGCTGAAAGGACAGATTACGAGAGTGATTCGTATACCAAATTAATTAATCTGTTGGCTGATAAAACAGATCATTATAATATACTGGGAGGTGGTAATATTGAAGCTCAGGTTGAGCAAACCCTTACAGGACTCGGCTTTAAACGAACTGATTTTGATCGTCCAACCTCTGAGTTCAGTGGAGGCTGGAGAATGCGAATTGAGTTGGCAAAGTTGTTACTCCGAAAACCAGCAGTTTTGCTTCTAGATGAACCTACAAATCACTTAGATATTGAGTCAATTCAATGGCTTGAGGAGTATTTAAGCACATTCCCTGGTGCATTACTTTTAATCTCACACGATAAGGCATTCCTCGATAATGTAACTCAACGTACAATTGAACTTTCACTCGGTGTTGCTTATGACTATAAAGTATCATATTCAAAGTATGTAGAATTGCATAGGGAACGTAGAGAACAGCAGATGTCGGCTTATAGAAATCAGCAAAAAATGATTGAGGATACTCAGGATTTTATCGAAAGGTTTCGCTATAAGGCTACTAAAGCAGTGCAAGTCCAATCGCGCATCAAGCAACTGGACAAACTCGAAATAATTGAGGTTGATGATGAGGATTTAACAGCGTTAAACATCAAATTTCCACCAGCCCCACGCTCTGGAGATACTGTGGTTGAGGCCAAAGAGGTTTCAAAAAATTTTGGTAACCATCTGATTTTTAGTGGAGCAAACTTTTCCGTTCAACGTGGCGAAAAAGTAGCTTTTGTTGGTCGTAATGGGGAGGGTAAAACAACCATGAGTCGCATTATAATTGGCGAACTCAATTACACGGGGAATACAAAAATTGGTCACAATGTTAGTATTGGCTACTTTGCCCAAAATCAGGATGAACTGCTGAATAATTCACTCACAGTGCTTGAAACAATTGACCATGTAGCAGTTGGGGATGTACGTACAAAGATGCGCGACATCTTAGGAGCATTCCTTTTTAGGGGAGATGATGTTGATAAAAAAGTTGGAGTACTTTCTGGGGGTGAGCGTAATCGGTTAGCGATGGCAAAGTTGATGCTACAACCATACAATCTACTTATACTCGACGAGCCAACCAATCATCTAGATATGCGCTCAAAGGATATATTAAAGGAGGCACTGCTTAAATTCGATGGAACGCTCATAATTGTATCTCATGATCGAGAATTTCTAAATGGGTTAGTCGAAAAAGTATATGAATTCAGCGATGGCATTGTTAAAGAGCATCTTGGCGGCATATATGATTTTCTTCGCAGAAGAAAACTCGATAACCTTAAAGAGTTGGAGCGTAAACGTGAGGAGGAGAGGGAAAGCGAACCTAAATCGGATTCCGATCAGAAACAAGCATGGCTTGAGCGTAAAGAGATGGATAAGCAAATTCGAAAGGTTGTTTCCCAGCTTGAAGATGTTGAGGGTAGTATCGAAAAAATTGAGGCTGAAATTGCAGGCTTAGATGCTAAATTTGCAAATCCTGACCCAAATGACTCTGATACATCTCATTACGAATTTTTTTCACACTATCAGGATTTGAAAAAGGAATTAAACGATAATATGAATAGATGGGAGGAGTTATCATTGGAGGTTGAAGGGTTAAAAGTTAAAAGAAATCAGTAAAACAGTTAAGGTTAATTTGAGATTCAAAGATTAAATTCGGTCAACGTTTTTTAGGCATAGACATTTAGGCATGGACAAAGCAACAACCATCAACTAAAAACACACAATCAATAAGTAAAAAAGATATGTCAAAAGAGATAAATGAATCAATATATGGACTTCGCCCTGTTATAGAGGCGATAAAATCGGGTAAGCAGATTGATAAAGTATTGGTAAAGCAAGGTTTAAGCGGTGAACTTGCCGCCGAACTTCTTATATTGATGAAGGAGAAAAATATTCACTTTCAGTATGTACCAACTGAGCGATTTGCAAAATATGGGGATAGGAATCATCAAGGTGTTGTAGCTTTTGTTATTCCAGTTGAACTTGTTGAACTGGAATCATTGGTGCCAACACTTTTTGAAAGCGGCAAAGTTCCATTAATATTAATCCTTGATGGAATTACTGATGTCCGAAATTTTGGAGCAATAGTTCGTACTGCTGAGTGTGCTGGAGTTGATGCTATAGTTGTCCCTGCTAAGGGTGCTGCCCAAATTGGACCCGATTCAATTAAAACATCTGCTGGAGCATTACATCATATCCCAATATCTCGTGTTGGAAGTCTTAAAGTAACTTTGAATTTCTTGAAAAATAGCGGTTTTCGGACGGCTATCGCTACCGACAAGGGTTCTGATTTGCTCTATGATGCTGACTTAACTGGGCCTATTGCAATTGTGATGGGTGCTGAGGATATTGGTGTTTCACCAGATTTATTTAAACTAGCAGACAATCTCGTAAAAATTCCTATTAAAGGTAAAATCGGATCGCTAAATGTTTCTGTTGCAGCAGGTGTTGTGGTATATGAAGTTTTGAGGCAAAGAGGGTTATAACCCAGTTTTATCCATAGCCATTTTGCACGCTTCCCGTCCATAGGCAATCATTTCTTCACCTTTATAAAACTCGAATACTGAGCAAGAGTATTTAGAGATACTAACAAGAACATCTGGGGGATACGTTTCAATAGTTTGCTCAGTTAATTTGGATTGCATTAATTGAATTGAACGGGTTAGTATATCAAAGTAGCCAAGTTTTAACTTTTTATCGTTTGGTTTCTCTATTTTTTCATTATGATGACTACTAAAAAGTTCGTCCCATTTTTTGATTAACCTTGTAACTTTCTCACTGTGAATCACATCAGGTTCTGTCTTTTTAGATAAATTAGGCTTTTGATATGATACGAGCGAATTAAGATCAACAGCAATCAGTAAATCATTTTTAGAGCGTGAAACTCTATTAATGGGCATTGGATTAAGTACACCACCATCAACTAATATTCCACCATCATACTCAATAGGTGTAAAAACGTTTGGAATTGATATAGAGGCTCTAATCGCTTTATATAGATTGCCTTTATCGAAAATTACCTCTTTATTATTAATTATATCGGCAGCAACTGCAATGTATTTTATTGGTAAATCTTCAATATTGATTTCAGGTATCATTTTCAACTTACGCATTTTCTCAAATACCCTTTCACCCCTTACAAAACCTTGAGAACTTAGTGTAAAATCAACTAAATTAAAAACCCTAAGTTTATCGAGATTTACAACCCATTCCCTGAATTTGTCAATATTGCCAGTTGCGTATAAACCCCCAACAAAGGCACCCATTGAGCTTCCTGTAATAGATGTTATTGTATACCCTCTTTCGACGATTTCATCAATAACACCTATGTGAGCCAAACCTCTTGCTCCACCACTTGATAGCACGAGTGCCACATTTTTTTTAGTGGAAACTTTTGTCATTTATCAATTAAAATAATAGAGTTTCTATTGATACTAAAAATATTTTCAATAATCGATTCTGTTTTCCTTCTTATCCCACTCCCTAAAAGGAATAACCCCTTTTTCGGCAGCAATCTGAAGAAAAGGAATTCTTCGCTGATCGAACGAAAGATTAACCTCATTATAAATAAAACTATCGTCAAAGCCATGGTATGAAGCCATATGGCGTGAAGCGGAGTAGTATACTACATCTAACCTTGACCAATAAATAGCCCCTAAACACATTGGACATGGTTCGCAGGAAGTATAAAGGACACAACCATTAAGTTGAAATGAATTTAAATTCTTGCAAGCCTCTCTTATTGCCATTACTTCAGCATGAGCCGTAGGGTCATTGGTAGAGGTTACAGAATTATTTCCCTTTCCAACAATTTTCCCATCCTTCACTACAATTGCACCAAAAGGACCTCCCTTTCCGCTCATTACACCTTCAATTGCAAGGTGTATAGCTTGTTCCATCAATGTTTCATCTAATTCCATAATTATTTTTGAATAAAAATAGTAAAAATAGATTCAAGTATGTATGTTAGAACTAAATAAAAATCCCTCAATAATATGAATATAGAGGGATTTGATTAAGTTTTTTTTAGTTTATACCTTAAAATCATCGCCAGAAGGTCGTTGGAAGACCCTCAATTCAAATTCTGGGATTACTGAAAGAATATGCTCAAAAATATTTGCTTGAACCTCTTCGTAATTAGCCATTGCTTTTTCCTTTGAGAAGCAATAAATCTCCAATGGAATTCCATTTTCTGATGGTTGTCGATGACGAACAACAATGGTTGTATTCTGATTAATATTGGGGTTGTTTCTAAGAAATAATTCAATGTACTTTCTAAAGACTCCAAAATTAGTCAACTTTTGTCCATTTACCAGAGCTTGGGTATTAACATTATTCTCACTATTAGATTCTTCATTCTCTTTGGATTTATTATCGATAAATTCAGTAAGGAGATTAATTTTTCTAAACTTCTCAATTTGTTCCTGAGTGCAAAATTTAACGCTTCTCATATCGAATAAAATTGAACGTTTTATAAGCCTTCCATCAGACTCAACCATTCCTTGCCAGTTCTGAAAACTTTCTGAAACCAAAGCGTATGTGGGAATTGTATTAATTGATCTATCGTAGTTTTGAACTTTTACAGTATTTAATGAGATCTCAGTAACTGTACCATCAATTTTTCGACTTGGCATTTCAATCCAATCACCAGGCTTAACTAGATTATTTGCAGATAACTGTATAGAAGCTACAAGCCCTAGTATAGTATCCTTAAAAACTAACATTAGTACCGCTGCCGATGCCCCCAAACCAACTAGAAGACTTGCTGGGTTTTTGTTAATAAGAATTGCTATTATTACTATTCCTCCTAAAAAGTAAGCAATAATATTTATTACTTGCAGATAGCCTTTTATGGGTCTACTCTTTGCTACAGGAAGAGTTTGGTATACATCATGAACCGCATTTAGAAAGGCATTAACAACAAGAAGTGAAACAACGGTCATGAAGATCTTTGTTAGATCGTAAAAGAAAAGCGTAAGTTTTGGTGAGTAATCGTAAAGAGCAATGTGAATTGTCGAGTAAATCACAATTGCTGGAGCAAAGTGAGCTAGTTTGTGAAAAAACTTTCTTTCAACCAGAATATCATCCCAATCAGTTTCAGTCTTTTTGGCTATTCGTGCTACTAGAACAAGAATAATTTTTCGAACTATATAATCGGCTAATAAGGCGAGAATGGCAATGACTGCGAGAGATATTGCAACTTTAAATAGCTGGGCAAAGGTTTCATTTATTCCATTATTCAGTAACCAATTTTCCAGATTTTCGAGCAACTGGTACTTCTCTACAATTTGTTCCTCAACGGCTTGAATTTGTGCTTGCATACAATTATAAGTTTTGTGGCGCAAAAATAAATATCAACTATAAAAATACAAGTAGTTTTGTAATAAATATTTAACAGCATTCAATTATTCTCTATAAAAATATTGTAGTCATTCGTTTAACTTTGCATTATTAGAAAAGTCTAACCAGCAAATAACTCACACTTAAATGAAAAAAATATTCTACACAGCACTATTATTGGTGTATTCAACTTTGAGTTTTTCTCAAGTTGTTTTTGATGAATGGTTTTTGCCAAAAGCCTTGAGAATTGATTACTTCCTAGCAGGCGATTCTCAAAAGCAAAATATTTTCCTTGATGGGTTAAAAGAAGAACCCTATTGGAGTGGATCGCCTAATTTATTGATAGACACATTCAATTATGGGTCATATAAAGTAGAGGTTAAAGATAAGGAAACTAAAAAACTTATATACTCAAGAGGCTTTTGTACGCTTTTTCAGGAATGGCAAACAACTGATGAGGCTAAAATTAACGCAAAAGCATTTGAACAAGTAACTAGAATCCCATACCCCAAGAAACCAGTTAATGTTGATTTTAAAGCTCGACAAAAAGATGGTATTTTTACTTCCCTCTACAACGTTGATATCGATCCTACAAGCATTTTCATAAATCGCGAAGAAGTTGCTAAATACTCTGTTCAACAGATTATTAATAACGGTAAAACTGAGCAAATGCTTGATATCACTTTTATTGCTGAAGGTTACACCAAATCGCAAATGAAATCCTTTCAGGAAGATGTAAAACGGATGTACGATTATATAATCACCCAAGAACCTTTTATTCGTTATAAGGACAAAATAAATGTTTGGGTTGTTGAATCACCTTCAGAGCAATCTGGTCCTGTTAATCCTGGAAAGAATATTTGGCATAGAACTCCCGCAGGAGCTTCATTCTATACATTTGGAACCGACAGGTATTTGACTACGTTGAAATTCAAATCAGTGATGGATATTGCCGCATGTGCTCCTGGGGATATTGTATATATTTTGGTTAATTCAACTGAATACGGTGGGGGGGGAGTATATAACCATTATAACGTTTCAACTGCAGGCCATCCTTTATCGAATAAAGTATTTATACATGAATTTGGTCATGGTTTGGCTGGTTTAGGCGATGAGTACTATTCTTCAGAAGTTGCGTATTCGGAATTCTATCCACTTGGAGTAGAGCCTTGGGAGCCCAACCTCACAACATTAGTTAACTTTGACTCAAAGTGGAAGAGCATGATTGAATCGGGTACACCCATACCAACTCCTACTGATGATAGTTTTAAAACCAAAGTTGGTGTTTTCGAAGGTGGTGGTTATGTGAGTAAGGGTGTTTACCGCCCAATGTTTAATTGCAGGATGAAAAGCAATCAAGCAACTGGGTTCTGTCCTGTTTGTGTAAAGGCAATAGAATCTGCTATTAAATACTATACCGAATAGAGAAAAGATAATAAACGATTAACGGCTGGGTTATCCAGCCGTTTTCATTTAAAATGGGAGATCATCAGTTGGTTCGAATTTATTTGATGGATCAAGGAATGGGGGAAGAGATTCATCTGTTGGCATTGGTGGTAGATCGTTATTTTTCGAAGAGTTTGCCTTTTCAATTCTCCAAGCCTTAACATCTGTATACCACTTACCATTAAACTCACGAGATTCGACATTAATACCCGCCTTTAAAGTCTCTCCAATAGCAATATTATCAAGTTCTTTGGCTTTATCTCCCCAGAGAGAGATGCATAATTTTTTGGGAAACTGCTCTTGGGTTTCGATTATGAAATCTTGCTTTATCCAGGTTCCATTTTTCCCTTGTCCGCTCTGTTGCTGTAGTTTTGCAACCAGTTTTCCACTAATTTCAAGGCTCATAGCAATTAATTTGATTTTGAAAAAACAGCCAGACGGCTAATGCACATCTGGCTGGTAAGCTGTAAGGTTAAATTTTATTATTTGGTAGTTTGTTTAACAATTTCAAGAAAATCAATCTCAAAAATAAGAATCTGATTTGGACCAATTGGACCACCACCTCTTTCTCCATAACCAAGTTCTGCTGGTATCCAAAGCATGAATTTTGTACCAACTTTCATTTTTGATAGACCTAATGACCATCCACGAATTACACCATTCAGAGGGAATTGTGCAGGTTCATTGCGTTTGTATGATGAGTCAAACTCGGTTCCATCAATTAAAGTACCTTTATAGTTAACCTTAACTACATCAGTTTCTTTAGGAAGTGAACCTGTCCCATCTTGAAGTATTTTATACTGAATACCTGATGTATCAGCTACTACTCCTTCTTTTTTTGCATTTTCTTCTAAGAATTTTTTACCTTCTTCAAGGTTTTTTTGTCCTAGTTTCTGTTGTTGTTTTGCAAGATACTTTTGGATTACTTCCAATGATTTTTCAGCAGTCAACATATCTTTTTTGCCTTCCTTAACATCGGAAAGGCCATTGGCAACTGCTAAAATGTTTAAATCTTCAATTTTACTATTCTTGATATTATAACCCATGTTAACACCTATCGCATAACTTAAGCTATCGCTTGGGGTTTTAATATCAACTTTTCCTATTTTCTTGCTATTGCAGCCCGATATTATTACAGCCATGCTGATAAGGGCTAATGTGGATTTTAAAAATTTCATAATCAATTAGTTAAAATTTTATGTTTTGCTATTTATCGATTTAAAATAGATGCGAATATAGCTAAATGATAAATACTATTTGCGTATTAACAAATATTTTAATAAAATTTAAGAGATTAAAAATTAATTGATATGTTGATGTATAAATAGTTAACTCTTAACCGCCCTTACCATATGTCTTTTTCCTGGGGGACCAGGAAGTCTGCTAACTATATAACCTGCTTCACGAAGTGCTTGCTTAACAATTCCTTTTGAACAATATGTGATAAGAATTCCTTCATATTCAGTAACTTGATAAAGTTTCTTGAAAATATCGAAGGTCCACATTTCTGGCTGATCATCAGGGGCAAAGGCATCAAAGTATACTAAGTTGTATCTGTCTGTAAGATTATAACTTATAAAATCAGTATTTACTTTTTTTAGGTAAAAAAAATCGTTTATACAAATTTCTTTATTCCATTTAGCCTTGATTATTTTATCCCAATTTTCTATATTCTGGGTATTTAAAATGGAATTGTAATTAAGGTTTAAGAGAATATTTTCATCTAATGCGCATATATCAATACCTGTATATTTAGTTAAACGTCTATTCATCATAGCACTGGAGGCAGTTAGCATGGCATTAAGACCAGTACCAAAACCAATTTCAAGAACACTAATCTTATCTAGACTGACGTAATCAAAACCATTTTTAATAAAAACATGAAGGGATTCCTGAATTGCGCCATTCATTGAGTGGTAATGCGCATTATAGAGCTCTGAGTAGAGTGTATCCGAGCCATCTTTTGTTGATATTATTCTAACTAAGGACATTCTTCATGTAGTTATTGGCAAAAATAGTATTTGTTCTGATTGAAAATGAATGATATAGTTAAATTTGTTTTAGAGCACAATTAAACCATGTGGTTAGATGTACTTCTAATAAAGGAAGATCTGTAGTTCTAGTGAAAAGTTAAAATATTATTCTAAAAGGAGGTGAGAAGTTAGGTGAAAAAACAATAATATGGCAATCTCTATCTGTCAGTAATAGAGATTAAAAACGAATAATACAACAGTCTAGTACATTGGATCATCACTAGGTGGATTCGAAGTTTATGCGTTTAATTTTGATTTTAAACTTAATTGGATTGTAGATGTTTGAAAAGAGACTATTGAAAAAAACAAAAAAATCATTTTGTTGTTTCTCGGAAAATTATTAAATATGCTCAAGATTCAGGCTTAATTTTAACTTACTTGACATTTATATCATTAAATGATTCAAAAAAGAATATAGAATATATATATTTGCTTCAAAATATATCTTTTAGATATATAAATGTTCATAAAGTTATTACCTTTGTATTTGACGAAAAGGAAAAATAACTGATTTTTAATTATTTTTTTTGCATTATTCAGTTACGTTATTTTATTCTTTTTTAGATTTTTATGAATAATTACTTGATTTTATTTTTTTCATGCCTTTGTTAAATAGACATATTTCAATGCATTTTTGATTTTTAATTAAAGAAATATTAATCTATTTTTATGGTCAGTTTATCAAAAGAAATGATTTTTTTGACACAAATGTTAAATTTTAAGGTATAATCTATCAAAGTATATTAAAAGCAATAATTTTTTTGAAGAAATAATAATCAATTATTTGATTAAAGCATACCAACAAAATGGGACGTAGAAAAAAAAATGTTGTGGCTGAAGAAACGAAGGAAAAATTTAGCCGCGAAGAGTTAGAGATAATGGTTTTTAAGAAAAGAATCTTAACAGGGAAAGAGGTTCAGGAAAGATTTGACAAATCTGCTTTTTTAGTAAAAGTTGCCGAAAAAAGCATTAGTCGGTTAACCGATTATTTTAATAAATTCAATCACCTTGTTTTTATTGCTGACGCCGAAGGCTGTTTAGTTCATAAATGGGGGAATGAAAAACTTAATGCTTCTTTAGAGGAAAATTTTATAATTGCAGGAACTTACCCCAATGAGGATTCTATACTTGCGAAAGCAGTTGGAGGAGCTATTATCGCTGGGAAATCATTTAGGGTTGATGGTAAATCGTTAGTTCAACCATTTGACGAGGAATGGACTGCTATTGGTGTCCCTATTTGTGATGCTGAAGGAATCACTTTGGGAGCTATTGTGTTTTTAGCAGCTAAGTCCTATGTTTCTGATCATACATTGCTCCTTACACAATTAGTTACCGATGTTATTAACCAATATCTTGTTTTTGTTAAGAAGGAGCATAATTATAGGTTAGTAATCGATTACCATAATTCGGTTTATAACCAACACCCATATGCAAATGTAACGATAGATAATAATGGGATAATAACAAATATTAGCCGACAAGCTGCGATATTTTTTGGTGTTCTAGAGAATGAACTTATCGGTACAGGTCTATCCAATATATTTCCAGGTTGGGAAGATATTTGGTTACGTATTAAGCAAGGCGTAAAAGTTGAGAATATTAATATCGATTTGTGTAATGTCCCAGGAACCACAGAATATCTTCTTAGCGTTGCTCCAATTTTCCTTTCCGATGCTACGCTTAATGGAGCTATTTTGGCTTTTCGTGATTTGAAGAAGGTTAATAATGTTGTTAATAGGTATACTGGAAGCTGGGCATCATATAATTTTAAAGATATAATTGGTATTTCGGTTCCAATCAAAAAAACCATAGAGTTGGCTAAGAAAATAGCTAATGAAACATCTCCAGTTCTTATAACAGGAGAAGTTGGAATTGGAAAAGAGGTCTTTGCTCAAGCAATACATAATGCAAGTATCAGAAGCGAGAATGGTTTTGTAAAAATATCATTGCAATCTATACCAAGAAATGAGCAAGAATGTGAACTATTCGGCTTCGAAGAAGGTGTATTTCCTGGAGTAAAGCGAGTAGCACAACCGGGTAAGTTTGAATTAGCACATGGTGGTACATTGTATCTTGATGAAATAAATTGTTTACCCCTTGAATTGCAGGACAAATTACTGTCGGCAATTAGGAAAGGAATTATTACAAGAGTTGGTGGAACCAAGCAGATTAAGATTGACGTTCGAGTTATAGCATCAACAAGCAAGGATCTCAGAAACCTAATTCAAGAAGAAAAATTTAAGCTTGATTTATTCTACATACTTACTGAGAATCCTTTAGCTATACCTCCATTAAGAGAGCGTAGACATGATGTGCCTCTATTTATTAAGTACTACTTGCAGGTTAAAGCTCGGGAATTAGGAAAGAGTGAGCCCGAATTGCCTAAGAAAATCATAAGAATTTTGGCTCGTTATGAATGGCCTCAAAATATTAGAGAACTGGCTAAATTTATTGAATACGTTGTTAGCGTTGATGGAAAGATTGGCCATGATGTTAAGAATGAGCGTGAATTCAAGAAAAAATACCTCTTTAGCCAGCAACGAGAAGCAGTTGATGGAATCAGAACCATAGAGGAACTTGAAAAAGAAGCTATTATTGAAGCACTAAGAATTATGAAGGGAAATATGAGTAAAGCAACTAGAAAACTAGGAATTAGTCGTAATACCCTTTATTTGAAATGTAAGCGTTACGGAATAGATATTTAATTCATCAAATGTTTTTTTACTTTAGCCTATGAATTTTAGCATTCATAGGCTTTTTCTATTAGCGGAATGGTATTACCTTTCTATTAATCTTTGATTAACCCAATTTGAAAGAATATCTATTTTCTCTTTATTTAATTCTAACCATCCATTTATTAACATATTATCATTACTGCTACTTATATAGTAACAAAAAGGTTCAACTAGATTAGTGGTAGCTAAATCTTTAAATATTTTAATATATAGTGTTTTCCATGGCTCCTGACTAATCGTATTATTGTAATCGCCAAGTAAACTAAATAGGGATAGAGTATTAGAGATAAAAGACTCGTAATCATTCTGTTTTGGTCTATTTAATCCGCTATTTCTTGCATAAATTGAAGAAATGTCAAGGTCAATTGCATTAAAGGCAATGCTCTCTTTATTAGGGTTATATGTAATTATTACCGAGTTTGGGGTTAACGGATTAACTTCTAGATTTTTTTGCCAAAGATCTGTAAGCAATTTCAAGGCTTCTTCAGATCTTTCAGTATTGGGTTCAAGTAACAGGAAGAAGTAGAGCGATAACATACTTTTCACTCTATCTCCTCTATCATTCATAAGTATTCCGAGCATATAATGGCTACTTGGCTGCAATCTATCAATTTCCATTGATTTAATATAATGTATTTCAGCATCGGCTAGTTTATTTCTATTGTGGTATGTTATTCCCAAATTGTATTCTAGTAAGTAATTATTGGGGTACTGTTTAATTGTTTGGCAATATAATCGTGTTGATTTTTTTTGCTTCCCTAAATAATCCAGAGCAGAACCTTTAAGTATATATGCTTCAATAATTCGGGTTGATTTTAACCTAATTACTCGATTGCAGTATTTTATAGTGTTTTTATAATCATTAATGACTTGGTATGTATAGGCTATTTCATAATTTGCGTCCGAAGATTTCTTATTAATTGTAAGGGCTTTTTTATATTCTACAATGGCCAAATCCGAATTTCCAATAGTTCTTAATTTATTTCCATTTTGAATTAAACTATCAATGTTTTGAGAAATACTTAAATGTGATAAAAGAAATAGTACGAATAGGGTGGAGTAAGACTTGATCATATGATAAGTTTTAATAAAAATATCACTGTTATCCGACTAAAATGCACTTTTGAGGTTTACTCTTCATAATTGCATGATAATCAGTTATTGGTTTTTACTTTTTAGAAATCACCTCTTGCTAAAATGCAATTCTTATTTGCAATTTG